>JALWNS010000299.1 GCA_027083655.1 Bacteroidales bacterium
CCCTATAGTAGTTGGTTTAGAGGCTTGTGTAGTTGAGGGTTTTGGTGGCTGGGTTTGTGTCTGGCTCTGGGCATTTTGGGGCTGCTGTGTTTCTGTAGCAGGTGTTTTGCTGATAACGCCATTTAGAGATGGTCCTGTACTGCTTAAATCTATGGTGCTACCATTGTTGGATGATTTTGTGGTGTTAACTTTTTGCTTTAGTTTATCCAATACTGCCTGCTTGGTGTCTTGTTTATTATTGGTGTCCTGTGTAGTTTGTTGGTTTTCAGTAGGTTTGGTTATAGGGGTTTGCGAGCTTTGTTCTTGTTCGTATATTTTTTGGTTGAGCTCTGAGAGTTTAATGAGTGCTAGCTCTACATGCAGGCGTTTGTTCAGTGCAGTTTTGTAATTAACATCAAAATGGTTAATGATATCCAGCCCCTTTAGGAGGAATTTTATAGGTGTCTGCTTGACTTGTAGGGCGTATCTTTCTTTAATATTATCACCGACTTCGAGGAGGCTTAAAGTTTTATGTGTACGTGCTATAAGAAGGTTGCGGAAATGCTCTGCAAGTCCTGCGAGAAAGTGTTGAGGGTCAAATCCTTTTTGCAATATCTGGTCAAAAGTGAGCAGGACGTCTTGATAGTCGCCCTTGAGGAATGAGCCGGTTAACTTGAAGTAATAATCATAGTCCAGGACGTTAAGGTGCTTAATTACACCCTGGTATGTAAGCTTACCTTGTGTGAAAGAGACAAGCTGGTCAAAGATAGACAGAGCATCGCGCAATGCGCCATCGGCTTTCTGCGCTATGATTGACAGGGCATCGTCTTCGACTTCTATATCTTCTTTTTCTGCAATGGCGCGAAGGTGCTCGACTATTTGTGGTACTCTAATTCTCTGAAAATCAAAAACCTGGCAACGGGATAGGATTGTAGGTAAGATTTTGTGTTTTTCAGTTGTTGCCATGATGAAAATGGCGTGTGCAGGAGGCTCCTCAAGTGTTTTGAGAAAGGCATTGAATGCAGCTTGCGATAGCATGTGCACCTCGTCGATTATGTAAACGCTATATTTTCCGATTTGAGGAGGAATTCGTACCTGTTCTATAAGCTTACGTATATCTTCTACTGAGTTGTTGGAAGCAGCGTCTAACTCATGAATGTTAAAAGACCGTCCTTCATTGAAAGCACGGCATGATTCACATTGATTACAAGCTTCACCCTCTGGAGTAGGATTTTCACAGTTAATTGTCTTGGCGAATATTCTGGCACAGGTTGTTTTTCCTACACCCCGGGGACCGGAAAAAAGGTAAGCATGGGCTAATTTGCCTGTTTTGATAGCATTGCGTAGTGTTGTAGTAACTGCTTCTTGCCCAACGACTTCAGTGAATTTTTGAGGACGATATTTTCGGGCAGATACTGTGTATTTTTTTTCCATGAGAGAGAATTATTTATAAGTGTGGAATATATAACATACAACAAATGAATAAGAAACACCAAGAAACATTATTACTTTAAGCAAAGTGCTTATTCTATGGTAATGTTTTTTATCTTTAGCCTTGATTATCAAAATAATAGTAATAAGGCTCGGTATAACCAAAAATAAGGCTAAATAGATTAACGACAAAGTTAAGTTAAGATATTTAACAAACACCCAGATCAAAAGGCCAATATTTATTAGCAAGATCAAGGTTGTTAAAATTTTAGAAGGTATCTGGCCAATAGTCAGGGCCAGTGTCTTGTATCCGCGTTTTTGGTCTCCGTATGAGTCTTCCAGGTCTTTGACCACTTCACGGACGAATGTATAAAGAAAAGCAAAAACAGCGTATCCAATCATCCACAAAGCAGGGATATTCATGTTAATTTCCATGACACGGATTTCTGGCCTGTAATATTCCATAGCAGGCAATAAATCATATATCAAAACCATCAATGGTATGAGGGCTGCGAGGAAAGCAACTATCAGATTACCTATCAAAAAGGACCTCTTGAATGCCGAAGAATAAAACCACAGAAGACTTGCGGCTATAAAGAATATCAAGGCAAAGCTATTATGCCCGATTTTGACAGAGACTATAGTGCCAAGGATTAATCCGATGAGGCTAAAAACAATATAGAGAAAAATAGCCAAGTTAGTACTAAAATAATATCCAATGACAGGATCTTTCTTGTTAAGGCGGTCAGTTTCCACATCAAAATAATCATTAATCACATATCCTCCGGCAGCTATAAACACTGTTGCCAGGACTAACATAACGAAATACACAAACGGGAATCTCAATTCCAGACCGTAATAATGGAAAAAGCTACCTAGCACACAATATCTGAGAGCCAGGTAGATGTAAATGATCATCAAGAGGTTTTGCCAGCGTATTAGTTTAAGAAAGTATTTCATAATCAACAGGTTTTTATAAACTTGGTACTGTGCCTGATCTCCATTGTTCTATTGCGTACTGCCAGAATTCACGGTATGAGGCACTTGGTACAAGGATATATTCATCGTTAGAAAAACGTGTTTTTATCCGTTTGAATTTGAATGTGACATATTGGCGTTTCTGAGCGAAGTAATATATCCATACTTCTTTGTCGTCAAATTTATAAACAATTGGCGCAGGACCAAAAACAATGTAAATCATTCCGCGGTCTGTCATCCAGCCTTGCTTGTGTGTAGTGAAGTAATAATTGGCCAGGAAAACACGATTGTAATAAATACGTATCAAGTCTTTGGCCTGTTGTGGTGTCTCTGTGATAGACAGCCAGAAGCTATCAACTGCAAGTTTTGGGCTATATGCAGTGAGCAGCTGACGGTATTCGATAGAGTTGGTCAGATAAGCAAGAGGGGGGATCATCTGGCTAGCCCGTGTGATTTGTGGATATTCTGGGTAGAAAGAGACAAGTGTTTTGCCTTGCTGGACTAAAGAATCCTTGGTGAGGAGGTAAATGCCTGGTTGAGTAAATTTTACAGGTGTGAGAGCATCAAAGCCAATTATAGTGTCAGCATAGAGGCGTCTGGTGCGTGAACCGAGGTAGAAAGGAGGTTTGGGCAGTAGAGTGTCTTGTGGGTAATGATAAGCAAAGAGGCGTTTGCTTCCTGAGTTATGCTTGATAATATAAAAATGGTTTGTGTCGATAACATTAGAAAAAATTGGTTTTAATGTGGCCGCATTTTGCACTAGAAAATTATTAGCGCTATAAGGATTGCCAGGGTCGTTCCAGATAAATTTGAGGTTTGATTTTTTTCTGTAAAGGTCTTTGACATAAATATTTATCAAGTAAATACTATCTTGGGGTATTGGTATTGAAACAGGGAAAACGAGGTTTTTGCGGCTTTGATTGTATTTTATTACAAGAATTTTTGTAAGGGTATCAATAATTTGTCTATTAGTAAGTGTAGGGGTGAGTTTATAGTTAAATAAGATTTTAGCCTCAGAATATTGTCCTTTTGGACGGAAAAGAAGGTTTGGAAGGTAAATGTAGTTGTAAATCAATGTAGTAGAATCATTTTGATTGTAAACGATGAATTCTGGGTAAATAGTAGTAGCTTGAGGTTTATAAAGATTGGCAAGGTTTATGTATGAACCTAGACCAGGAGCTTGAGGCTTTGGTGTATAGCA
>JALWNS010000300.1 GCA_027083655.1 Bacteroidales bacterium
GTGGTGGATAGAATACGCCCATCTTGATGGCCTGCGCATTGATACTTATGCTTATTGTGATCAGGATTTTATGAACCGTCTAACTTCCCGGATTTTGGAGGAATATCCACGGTTGTCAATCTTGGGTGAGATATGGTTTCAGAAAGCTTCTTTGATAGCCCCGTTTCAACGTGGGGCAAGCTTACCTGTCAGTTTTCACACAAACCTGCAGTCTGTCACAGACTTTGGTCTTTATTATGCCGTAGCCGAAGGGCTTAATGATGAGGATAATAACTGGCGCCACGGGCTGGGAAAGATTTATTACCGTCTTGTGGAGGATTATCTTTACCCAGATCCGGATAATCTTGTGATTTTCATTGATAATCATGATGTTGAGAGAATCTTTACTTCGCTTGGTGAGGATGTGCAAAAAATGAAAATGGCATTGACGCTACTGATGACCATGCGTGGCATACCTGTGATGTATTATGGTACTGAGATTGGCATGACCAGTGACGGAAAGACTGACGGGGACAAACGCAAGGATTTTCCGGGAGGATGGCAAGGGGATAAGGTTAATGTATTTACAGGCAAGGGCCTGGATGAAAAGCAGAAAGAAATTTTTGATTATGTGCAACGGTTAGCTAACTGGCGCAAGGGGAACCGGGCTGTGCAAAGGGGAAGGCTTGTTCATTTTATCCCGCGTCAAGATGTGTATGTGTATTTCCGGATACTTGATGATGAGGTTGTAATGGTTGCTTTGAATAACAGTAAGTATGACCGGACATTGGATTATGGACGCTTCAGTGGGATTTTAGGCAGTTATAATTATGCCAGGGATGTGATTTCTGGAGGGAAAGAGGATTTGAAGCTTGTCAAACTGGCACCATATTCTGCGCGTGTTTTTGAGCTAACGAAATAACCTTAGGAAAAAAACAGGCTGTCCGGATAGGACAGCCTGTTTTTCTTTGATTTTAGTTATTATCACTTGCCTGCTTCAAAACTAATATGTAATTGTGAAACATCGTATGGATTATAAGGCGTCAGATCATTTAGGGCATCAATAAGGACGTTATAATCTTCGCTAGGAGGAGTACCGCCACCCTGTACAAACCCGTTCCTGTTGAACATGCCTGGCGCATCTGCATTATGTAGGTATTGGGCCAGGGATGCTGAATCTGGCAAAATGTGATATGTGCGCTGGAACCATTCTGTAATTTCATTCATCAATACGTTCTTGAGAGAGTATTGACCAAGGATAACGCTACGCTGTGTTGTGTTCAGTGTGTTAGGTGGGAGGCCAACCTCTGCAACTGCAATGTCTTCGACGCTATTAGATGAAGCAACGAATGCCCAGTCAAGGCCAGGATTATCAGGAATCAGAAGCCAGGCATTGGGATGGTCTGAGTTTCCGTAGACATCAACACGGTCTCCTTTGCGGCCGACAAACATCATCATGTTCTTGAGGCTAAAACGGTCTGTCGAATCAATAGGCCAGTCAGAGATCATGACACGCATAATTTCTTCGTAACCCATTGTTGTCTCTTGATTCTCACTATATTCAACACGGAACATTGTATTAGCATACTTTGCATCGACATTTGCATTTAGATTAGAGAATTTGATTATTGCAACACCTTCTACAGGATTGGTGTTCCAGTATACTTCCATTGCCATTCCACCATCTTCGTTACTTTCATTTTCAGCATCAGTTATAGTCATTTTATACTGCCATGTGCGATTTTCAAACTCCTGGTTTGCTACAATAACTACGTTCTTAACGCGTCCATCATCATTTGATGTAAATGAAAAACTCATTTCCTGGCTCAGGTTGTATTCACGTATAGTTTCAATAATCTCTTGTACCAGATCAGCACCAAATTCACCGATGTGGATGAAAAAGCGTAAATGCGTATATACTTCAGGACCCATTACTGTGTCTTCGGCTAAATAAAGCTTCTGTTGTGTATCGCTACTAATACTGGAAGGAATGTCGACTTTAAATTTACTGGGCAGGATATTGTTTTCATCCTGGATATTTTCTTTCTTACATGCTGTAAAAATAAGCATTAAACCCATTAACAGGGCTAATACGGATTTCATAGTTTTCATGGTTGTAGTATTTTTTGTTTCCACAATAAATACACAGGCAGGGTTGGTTACCCTTATTTAAAACCTAAAAAAAAGCCAAAACTTCAGGAAAAGGCAGGTAAAAAAAGCTATACGTCATGGTTGATTTTAAGCAAAATATCTTTGATTGCTTGTCCTATATCTGTGAATTTAAATTTATATCCATCGTTAATAATTTTTTCAAAAGATATACGGCTACCATGCAACATTATACTACTCATTTCCCCAAATAGGATTTTCAAGGCAAGGCCAGGGATATTGGGCATAATTATTTTTTTATTCATGGCAGACATAAATGACCTGACAAAACCACGGTAATTAATATACTCCGGGGCTACAATATTGTATATACCATTAAGCTTTCCTTCTATCATCCAGATGTAAATCTCAACCAGGTCATCAATGTGGATCCATGGAAAATATTGTTTGCCACTGCCCACAGGCGACAAAAGTCCTGCCTTGGCCAAAGGATATAGTTTTTTGATTATTCCTCCATCGTTTGCTAAAACTATTCCAGTACGCGCTATAGATACCCTTTTGCCTAAAGAGGCAAAGCTCCATGCAGCCTCTTCCCAAACTGCACATATTCTAGCAAGAAAATCTGTTCCGGGGCTAGATGTCTCTGTTAAAATTTGCTTAGAAGTGAAAGTGCCGTAAAAACCAATAGCCGAAGCACTTATAAATGCTTCAAGGTTTGTCCCATAGTTTTGCACGTATTCAAAAAGTAGCTTTGCGCCCTCGACACGGCTAATGAGAATTTTATTCCGTTTAAGTTTAGTCCAGCGTCCAGTGGAAATATTTTCCCCGGCCAGATGCACAATAATATTAGCAGTTGTAATGGCATCCGGATCTATAAATTTTTTGTTAATGTCCCATTTATATGCTTTGAAGCCTTTAACTTCATGTGGATAACGGCTTAGGATACTGACTTTATAACCTCTCTGTGCCAGGGCAGTGGCCAGGTGTCTACCTATTAAACCTCTACCTCCTGTAATTAAAATGTTTTTCATAGTTATTGTTCTGCTACGAATTCTATACCACCTGTTGATGGGTGAAGGATTATTTTATATATACGGCCAACTTCGAACTGGCTAATACCTTTGACATCTTGCACAAGGCTTCCGGTTATGCCTTTAATGTCTTGGACTTGTCCCTTTTGTATTTTATCAAATAAGGCTTTTATACCTGCATTGAAAGCAGGCGAATTTTCTGAGGAGTAGTAAATTTGTGGGAAATTGTCCCTGTTATAATACTGGAAAAGTACTATACCGTCTTTGGGAGCTATGGCGTCTGTGAATACTTTGTATGGAAAAGCAAGTATACGGCGTCCTACTGGTACAATGATGAAGTCAAAAGCAAGTTCATTACCAACAAGCTTCATGCGTACATATTCCTGTTTTTCCCCGTTTTCATCGTAATAATAAACAACATTTCGATCCATATCATAAAATTTAATGCTAAAGAAAAC
>JALWNS010000301.1 GCA_027083655.1 Bacteroidales bacterium
CTCTTTATTCAGACCAATATTACATCAATGATCTGGGGTACCTGGCCCAAAATAACATAATTACACACAATATATCCCTTAGCTATAATATTTACAAGCCTGTGTGGATTATACGCAACTGGAAAACAAACATATCTTTCTCACATCAATCGCTCTACCGCAACCTAAACTATATTGGTACAAAAATACAGATATCTAGCTATGGTACTTTGAAGAATCTTGCATCCCTGGGTCTGCGTATAAATTTATCACCTGATAAAACCTTTGACTATTTTGAGCCACGAGTAGAAAATTTTGTCTATATTATCCCACCTATGCAGAATTATATGTTTTGGTATTCTACTGATTATACCCATAAATTTGCCTTTGACCTGCAATCAGGATTTTACCTCCCAATCGAAAATAAATCCCCTCAAAAAGGCGGGTGGGTGTTAATAGGTCCACGCCTAAGACTTGGTAATTGGGGACTTTTTGTATACCATATCAAAGCCCATCTAGACCTAAATAACTACGGATACGTTGGTACCAGTGAGAATGAAGATACTGTTATCTTTGGCCAGAGAAACATCCGTGTACTGGAAAATATTATAAACATGGAAGTCTCTACATCACCTAGAACACATCTAAGCCTACGTGCCAGACATTATTGGTCGCTTGTTAAATATGTCAATTATTACACCTTATCTCCTGAAGGACAGCTGATATTGCTGCCTTTTAGCTACCATTATACAGAAAACCAGGACCAAAACTTTAATACCATTAACCTGGAAGCTATCTTCAAATGGCAATTCTTACCTGGAAGTGAAATATCTGTGGTTTACCGCAGACAGCTCAACTCATCAGACAGGGATATTATCCCAGATTATTTTGCAAATCTGAATTACATTACCCAAAATTTTGCTAGCCTCAACACCTTCATTATTAAACTTGTCTTATACATATAAAAAAGACCTCCATGCAAGGAGGCCTTTACACCAAATTTACAATCTGATAAACTTTGACTGGTAAAACTTCCCGCCCCATCTAAAACGTATAATGTACAACCCGGCAGGTAGATCACCCAAACCATGGATAGTATATTCTAGCCTATTACCATCCAGGACAAAAGAGCCTTGTTTATACTGCCTGCCTGATGGATCATAGACTGTGTAATTTACTTCCTGTGCCCATAGCAGGTTGTTTGAATGTATCTTTAGGTACATCACATCTTTAACCATTGTATTGACAATCTCAAAATCCGGATTAACAACCACCTCTCCAACAGAAGTATATGCAGGCTGTGCATCAAGATAAATCTGCATCATAATGGGCAAGTGGTCAGAATTACTCTTCAAAGCCGTAAGAACATCACTCGGCACCGTACTATTGCCGTTATAATCAACCGAACTATTAAAATGCTGGCCATCTTGTGCAACTACTTTAAAAGTATTACTCAAAGCCTGTAATCCCATTGTACCATCTAGTAAAGGTTCTGTATATAACATAAAATCAAACCTATCGTCCAGGCCACCGCCTGCCCGGCAATTGTCGCTATAGTAATTAGTTGATTGGGTGTGGTACATGGCATAGGACTCATTATCATGCCAATAGCCATCTGGCCCTGGATCATAAAATTTATATGGCGTATTAGTAGGGTTTATTGCATATTGGTATGCTTGCTCAGAAGAATTGTATAAATTAAAATCACCCATGAATAAATAATTGTCCTGGCCGTGTGTATTAATAAAGTCCATTAAATTGGCAACTGCGTCTGCCCTATACTGTGCATCTTCTTCTGTATTACCTGCCTTTAGATGGGCCTCAATGACATTGAGGAAAACAGTATCACCCTGTTCGAGACCTGCAGTCCTAAAGTAAAAACGGTGTATGTAAATATCCCGTGGATAAGCAGATACCACATATACCTTCTGCTCTACAAGCTTGCCTGCATCATAAAAAACTTGTGTTGTCAAATAGCTCCCTAATACCTGGCTTCGTCTATATGTTCCAAAACCATTGAGAAGAAATACATTGTTTAGCAAATAATCATGATAAGAAGCATCGGCTGTTATCTCATTAACCCCAAAAATATCTGGCTTGAGGTAATTAATAATAGTCTTGAGGTATTCTGTTTTTTGCGCAACATCATTATTTTGCTCTGTACAATAATCATTATAAAGTCCATAATAAGTGAGATTATACTGCACAACAGTAATGGTATCCTGGGCTGTAACCGTAAGGACAATGAACAAAGACAAGATAAGAACATAAATTTTTTTCATCTTACTCGGTTTATATGTTGTTATCAACAAAATACGTTAATTACTTGGAAAAAGTTTTTCTCTTATGGTAAATAATTGTTAAAGACAAAGACGGCTGCCGCACCGTCTAAACAAATATTTTCCTGACCAGGCGGCAGCCGTCTTTTTGCTCAATGTCCGTTAGCTAGTGCGTTTTATCCGGAAATTGTGGTGCAGGTGTAATCTTCTGTGGATACTTCTTAATCAGATCCAGGGCTACTTCAATAGCTTTATCTAGCTGTGCATCTTTACCACGGAAAGCCTCGGCTGGATTATTATCCACGACAATATCTGGATCTACGCCATGACCTTCGATTATCCATTTCTTGCCATCGGCAGAATAATGGCCAAATTCTGGCTTATTCAAAGTACCGCCATCTATAAATGGCAAGCTTCCACGTATGCCTATTACACCGCCCCATGTCCTCACACCAATGACAGGTCCAATCTTATATTGCTTAAACTGATATGGGAACAAGTCACCATCAGAAGCAGAATACATGTTAACAAGCAATACCTTTGGTCCAACGTGTGTCTGCTCAGGCACAGGTCCAAGTGTAGGTATATTGCGTGCCATTGACTGCATTACCATCTGACGGCGAAGACGCTCGACAATCATTGGAGAAACATTGCCTCCTCCATTACCACGGTCATCAATGATCAGAGCCTTTTTTCTTAGCTGTGGATAGAAATATTTAACAAATTCATTCAAGCCATGACTAAGCATATCCGGAATATGGATATAACCAACCTGTCCGTTTGTTTTCTCGCTAACATAGCGCAAGTTGTTCTGGACCCAGTTGTAATAATACAGGTCGGACTCGCTCTTGAGTGTCTTGACAACCACCTTACGAGCAGACTTGAGGTCTGCATTCTTGCCCACTGTAAGCTCTACCTCCTTGCCTCCTTTGCCAACTAGCAATTGGTATATGTTATTCACAGTATTAGTTGGTACTCCATCGATTGCCAAGATATAATCTCCTTCTTTGACATTGACACCTGGCTGCATAAGTGGACTACGCAAATTTTCTGACCATGTCGGACCTTCAAGGATTTTTACTACACGGAAATAGCCTGTCCGTGGATCCTTCTTAAACCTGGCTCCTAACAAACCAGTGTATATACGTTGTACCTCGGGACGGTCCCCGCCTCCTACATAAGCATGACCGACGTTAAGCTCACCAATCATCTCACCTATAATATATGTCAAATCATTGCGATGGTGAACGTATGGCAGAAGAGCCGCATATTTATCATGTATAGCCTTCCAATCAACAC
>JALWNS010000302.1 GCA_027083655.1 Bacteroidales bacterium
TCATACAACATTTTACAGTTGGATTTAAACTTTTGTTTAAAAAAAAATAAAATTTCTAAGTTTTTTTCCTGGTATTTTTTTTAACTTTCAAGCAAAAAAGTAATGAAGATAGTATTTCTAGAGTCTATGACATTAGGCGATGTTGATTTTTCGCCATTACGCCAGTTCGGGGATCTGGAAATTTATGAGACCAACAATCCAGATCAAACGTTAGATCGTATTCAAGAAGCCGATATTGTTATAGTTAACAAAACACCTATTGGGGAGCGGGAGATAGCCTCATCACCGCATCTTAAGCTTATATGTGTTGCAGCTACAGGGTATAATAATATTGACATCCCTGCTACATTGAGGCACAATGTAGTAGCTACGAATGTAAAGGGCTATTCTACAGAGAGTGTAGCCCAGCATGTTTTTGCACATTTGTTGTCTGTAATGAATTCTATAATTCCATACCAGGAAGATATAGCGCAAGGTAAGTGGCAACAGTCCCCCATTTTTACATTGTTAACCCATCCAATAGAAGAATTAAAGGGTAAAAATCTAGGCATAATTGGATATGGCGCTATTGGAAGGAGGGTAGCCGAGATTGCAGAAGTTTTTGGTATGAATGTTTTAGTAGCCCAAAGACCAGGCATAGAGTACAATGATGATTTTCGAGTACCGTTTGAGACAGTTTTGAGCCAGAGTGATGTTCTAAGTATCCATACTCCTTTAACCAAACAGACCAAGGATTTAATTACTTTACGCGAACTGAAGATGATGAAGCCTAGTGCTATTTTGATAAATACTGCAAGGGGCGGTATTGTGAATGAAAATGATCTTTACCATGCACTCAAAGAACATATTATAAGTTATGCCATTGTGGATGTTTTAGAGAATGAACCTCCACGGGAAGGTCATCCTTTTTTTGACTTGGATAATATTTTGCTGACTCCGCATATTGCCTGGACATCACGCCAGGCAAGAGAAAAACTTTTGCAGGGAATTGTACACAATATTAAACTTTACCTGCAAGGGCGTATTGATGAGATTCGTCTAACAAAATAAAAAAATCAAGTATTTATGGGTTTTATTGAAGTAAAAAACATAACAAAATCATACGATGGCCACCAGGCACTTAAAGGTTTGAGCTTTAGTGTCGAGCGTGGTGCGATTTATGGATTATTGGGACCTAACGGTGCAGGGAAAACAACATTTATACGTATCCTGAACAGGATAATTGTTTATGATAGTGGACAAATTTTTTTCGATGGAGAACCATTGCAACAGAAACATATTAACCGTATAGGCTACTTGCCAGAGGAACGAGGCTTGTATAGAAAAATGAAGGTAGCCGAACAGATAATTTACTTTGCACAGTTAAAGGGACTTACGTATGGAGAGGCATTTCGCCGTACAAAAAAATTAATGAAAAAATTTGATATAATTTCTTGGTGGAATAAAAAGTTGGAAGAGCTATCCAAAGGTATGCAACAAAAGGTCCAGTTTCTTATTACTATTATCCATGAGCCTGAGTTATTGATCTTTGATGAGCCATTTTCCGGTTTTGATCCTATAAATCAAGAGATGCTAAAGACAGAAATACTGGAACTCCATCGACAGGGTAAAACAATACTTTTCTCAACACATATGATGGCATCTGTCGAAGAGATATGTGATTCTATCCTTTTGATAAATAATGGGGAAAAAATCCTGGAGGGAAATATTAATGAGGTAAAACAGAAGCATAAGCAAAATATTTACCGGATCGTTTACCAGGATCATGGGACCGAGTTCGTAGAAAACGATCATTTCAAGATTAAAGATTATCATAAAGGGCAATATCTTGTCCAATTAGATAGCGGAGATGCCAACAGTTTGTTGCAATATGCTATGACTTTTGGCCAGATAGCGCTGTTTGAAGAAGTGCTTCCTACACTCAATGAGATTTTTATCCAGTCTGTTCAAAATTCTAACCTTAAAACACAAGAGCAATGAGTAAATGGTGGTTGGTACTTAAACGTGAATATTTGTTTCGTGTCAAGAAAAAGTCATTTCTGTTAATGACTTTGATAATGCCTGTTTTGTTTGCTTCTTTTATTATTTTACCAGTGTATATAATGGATAAGACTTCACATAAGACTTATAAAGTTGCAGTTATCGACAACTCAGGAAAAATTAGTTTCAACGAAAGTGAAGATGTTGATTTTGAATTTGTTAAAGCAAAAAGTATAGAAGATTTAAAGCCGGAATTAGAGGCAAGCCAGAAGCCTTATGATGCTGTATTAGTGGTACCGGAAGATCCGGATCAGGGGCAAGCAGTGTTATATTTACTATCGGACAAAGATGTTAAGATCACCGATATAGTAAAACAAGCTTATCAACAAGCGTTGGAGGGCCTCAGGTTCAAAGAGTTTGATATTAATCCAGAGGTTTTGCTGCAGATCAAGTCACCAGCAAAAATTGCCGTCCTCAAGTGGACAGAGAAAGGAGCGACACAGTCTTCTGCAGGGGTGAGGATTGGTCTGGCAACTGTGGGTGCCCTTTTGTTGTATTTCTTTATGTTCCTGTACGGAGGGCTAGCTATGCGTAGTGTTATGGAAGAGAAAGTTAACCGTGTTGTGGAGTTGATAGTTTCTTCGGTTCGTCCTATAGAGCTAATGTTTGGAAAGTTATTGGCTATTTTGTTAGTTGCCCTGACACAATTTGTTGTGTGGATTGTATTAATAGTGTTAATTATTAAATCGGTGGGAATCTCAGGCCAGGAATCTAATATTATGGTACAAGTTACACTTATTCTTGAAATGGTAAGGCATATTAACCTTGGCCTGTGGATTTTTACGTTTATTTTCTTTTTCCTCACTGGATACTTGTTATACGGTAGCTGGTTTGCAGCTATAGGTTCGGCAGTTGATGTAGAGACAGATGCGCAGCAGTTTGTTTTTCCATTAACATTACCTATAATTTTTGCTATCATTTTTATGCAGGCAGTAATCTTTAATCCGGATGGACAGTTAGCTTTTTGGTTATCAATCATACCATTTACTTCGCCTATTATTATGCCTGTTAGAGTAAGTTTTGGCTTGGGTGAAGCAGTAATGTGGTGGGAATATATCTTATCGCTTGTTTTGATGCTTCTGACAGTTTGGGCTTCTTTGTGGGCAACTGCTAAAATTTTCCGTATGGGTATACTCTTTTATGGCAAGCGCCCTACTTACAAGGATCTGTGGAAATGGATCAAACACAGTTAGATGTATCTGAATGTGGTAAGCTGATTATGTGTGGGTTGCCAGGATTTGGGGATGTATAAGACCTGGTGTCCTTGCATTGCTAGCGTGCGTAAAGCACCATATAGCAGAAAATACTACTACATAGGCTAGTTATCGTTTTTATAGATGCTATTTTTCCCGGGATTGTCAAAATGACAATCCCGTTTTTTTTACATCTGTTTAAGATGTTTTCTATAATAAATTGAATTATTGCTTGATGAAATAATATTACTTTTTGTTAAATTGTTAAAGTTGTTATTAGTCTAATAACTAGTGAAATAATGGCGGTTTTGTCTGTCAGAA
>JALWNS010000303.1 GCA_027083655.1 Bacteroidales bacterium
ACGTAAAACTATCGTAAATCTACAAAATCCTTGTCTTAAAAATTTCAATTTAGCAACATTATTTTAAAATTATAACTTTGCAACAACAAATTAATTATTTGCCAGATGAAGCATTTAATGAAAATAATTTGGTTGCTTGTATTTTTCTCCCCTATTTATTATTTACATGCCCAACCATATATAGTCCTCACATCCTCAAAGGGACAGGATACAATTAACGTTTGTTTCTCTGAACAGGTATACTTTTACGCCTATTTAATCGACACCAACAACGACACTTTGTCCTGCCAATGGGACTGGGATATGGATGATGGCACAACTTTTAGCGGCCTGGACCTGGACACAATCAAATATAATTTCGTACTCGAAAAAGCTCACCGTGTAATAGCTACGGCTACTTATAACGGCCAAAAATACATCTCTGTAATAGTAGTCCGGACTGGATTGGAACCTTACTTTTCTGGCACTAAACCAGACTTAGCAGAAGGACAAACAGGTATCTGCAAAGGCGACCGCGTGGGTCTGATCGGCAAAGTCGCTGGTCAAAAAACTTGGAAAGACAATCCTGTCTCTGTTTATTATGAGCCATTCCCCTTCCAGATATCAGACCAGGTGTCTTATACTAATTCAATCACCCGCAAGGATTTTAACCCAGACTCTACCCTTTCGTCAAAATTTATTATTGACTCAATAGGCTTGCTTCTGGTCCATAGCAATTCTGCAGACATAAAAATCACACTCACAGCTCCAAATGGCAAAACAGTTATTCTCAAAAACACAGGAGGTAATGGCAATTATTTTGGCGACACCGCTTTGTCGGCGCAAGGCGCAAAATGGTATTACTGGTCGCCATCTGCCAGCCAGACCATCAATAGCCTTAGCATTTCTGGCCAGATGATACCGCCCGCAGCATACCTGCCTGACGAAAGCTTTGATTCAATCGTTGGAACAAGACTAATTGGCCAATGGACACTCAAAGTTGAAGATGTCTTCCCTTCTAATAATGGCTATGTACTTGGATGGTCAATACACTTTAACCGTGCATACGTACCTGATACCTTAGAATACTCCAATAGTTATGACCTGGCGTTGTCTTTTTGGCAAGGTGATAATGTAAACCTTACTTCTGGCGGTATATCCGAAGCTTATCCAGAGGAATATGGACCACACCCTTACAGGTTTTACGTCAAAGACAACTTTGGCTGTTTTCACGATACCACTGTGGGAGTTGTTGTGGAGCAACCTGACTTTGACCTGGACAAAAATCTTGTTTTCATAGGTGATAGTATCAGGGTAGAAGACCTGACAACCTGGTCTATAAATTCATCCTGGGATTTTGGTGATGAAACACCTTTTGAAAACGGAAAAAACGTTTATCACAAATATTTTGACAAAGGTAATTTCATTATAACACTTACGGCCGAATCTGCCTCTGGTTGCACAGATCAAGATACTGCCATTGTGCAGGTAGTTCCCAAACCAATACAAATAGCCCAATACAATGTCTTTACTCCTAATGGTGATGGTGTCAATGATGTATTCTCTTTCTTCAACACTCCTGACGAAAAAATCATTGCTGCAAATATAGAGACTATAGACGCACGCATCTACGACCGCTTTGGCAATCTTGTCTGTCATTGGACCACTCCCGAGGAAGCTATAAAAGGCTGGGACGGAACCATCAACAACAAAGGCAACAGACCTGCTAGTGAGGGCGTTTATTACTACATCATATTAATAAAAGGTAAAGATGGAAAGAAATACGACCCAATTTCTGGATTTATCTACCTACATAGATAAGCTTGACATTATTGGAGATATACATGGATGCTACCATACATTGGTTGATTTACTTTACAAGCTGGGCTACAAAAACATAAACGGCGTATGGCAGCATCCACAACGTATTGCTGTTTTCATGGGAGATTATATCGACCGTGGTATTTATATACCACAAGTGCTTGATCTTATAAAAAATATGGTGGATAACGGCAAAGCCATAGCCCTGCTTGGAAATCATGAAATGAACCTAATAGGCGTCTATACATTGGATAGAAATGGCCAACCTCTGCGTAGCCACAAAAAGCTTCGCCAGCATCATGTCACGATTCGCGTGCTCGAAGAAAATAATCTTCACTTCTGGATCGAGTGGTTCAAAAAACTTCCCCTCTTTATAGACCTGGGGAAAATCCGCCTTGTACACGCAGCCTGGCATGATGAATACATCGACATAATCAAGCACTATTTCCCTGACAATTATCTCGATGGTAATCTTACGTTAGCCTTTGACCGTAGTTCCCAGATAAGCAAAGCTCTTAAATACATACTCAAAGGCCCTGAGATACTGCTTTCCCCAGATATACTTGGTAAACTGAAAAGGATACAACCGTCTTACAAACTCAAAGAAGCTCGAATCCGCTGGTGGGATAATATCCCCGACAATCCTACATTTCGCCAAGCTACACTGCTCATACCAATAGATGAGAAAGTGCCAGAGGACATTAAGGCGCTTTACAAGCCATATCCCGAAGAGGCACCTATTGTCTTTTTTGGTCATTATTCATTAGATTCTGACCCGCATATCATACGGCATAATGTGCAATGTGTCGATTTTGGTGTGTACAAAAAAAACTTCCTTGCGGCATATCGATACAATGGCGAGCAGGTAGTTAAAGAAGAAAACCTAGTATACGTTCCTTACAATGAACAAGATATTGTACTTCCATCGCCTCATTGAGCAACTATTCCTGCTCCTGCTCCTGCTCCTCCGTCTTACGTAGTCTTTTGCGCCATAAATACATGAGCAACGACAAACCCACAAAAATTAGAAAAACATAAGCTTTCTGCCATCCAAAGTTTATCATTGCATGAACGAAAAAGCCCAACGAGACAACTGCTACGAATAGCCACACTATCTCCATGATAGATACTTTTGTTTTCATAGCAAAAAATTTAACTTTGTCATCTTGCGTATTTAGGTCAAAATTACAAAAAATGAAGATACTCGAGAAAAAATACGGTCAATGGCTAATATTCTGGACTTTGGCGTTTATCTGGGGCACATCGTTCATCCTGATAAAAAAAGGTATTGAGGTCTTTCCCCCTGACATTGTCGGGACACTACGTATTAGTTTTACATTTTTGTTTTTCTTGCCTTTTGCCTTGAAAAATTTGCACAAACTTTCACGTCATAACATAAAATCCCTTTTAATTGTCGGTTTCATTGGTAATCTTTTCCCAGCCATACTCTTCTCCATTGCAGAGACAAGAATCCCTAGCGCACTAGCCGGCATGCTCAATGCCACGACTCCTATTTTCACATGGATTGTGGGAATAACATTGTACAGGTCACGCACCCATCCCCTTGCAATATTAGGTATAGCCATAGGGTTCATCGGTACTATAGGATTGATGATCAACGATATTCACAATATTACAGATGGTTGGAATTTATACGGATTATTCGTCCTCCTGGCAACATTCTTTTATGGCTTGAACACAAATGAACTTAAATACAAGCTACACGACCTGGATGCCTTATCAATAGC
>JALWNS010000304.1 GCA_027083655.1 Bacteroidales bacterium
GTCATATAGCATTTTTTTCTTCATTAGATTTAAATAAATTTGGATTAAATCTAAAAAACTCACAACAATGGAATACCGTATCGAACACGACACTTTGGGTGAGGTCAAAGTGCCTGCCGACAAATACTGGGGTGCCCAGACACAAAGATCTTTCGAAAACTTCAAGATCGGAGAACCTGCTTCTATGCCAAAGGAGATTATCCGTGCCTTTGGTGTATTGAAAAAGGCAGCAGCACTGGCAAACTATGAGCTTGGTGTCCTGCCAAAAGAAAAAATGGAATGGATTGTCCGTGTGGCCGACGAAATCATTGAGGGTAAACTTGATGAACATTTCCCACTGGTTATCTGGCAGACTGGCTCTGGCACACAGTCTAACATGAACGTCAACGAAGTTATTGCCAACCGTGCACACGTGCTCATGGGTAATAAGCTCGGCGAGGGCAAACGCCTGCTTCATCCAAATGATGATGTCAACAAATCACAGTCATCTAACGATACTTTCCCCACTGCTATGCACATAGCAGCATACAAAATGTTAATGGAAGTGACTATCCCTGGCGTAGAAAAATTGCGTAATGCCCTGGCCGAAAAGAGCAAACAATTCATGAAAATCGTCAAGATTGGCCGTACACACTGGATGGATGCCGTACCGCTTACCCTGGGACAGGAATTCTCTGGCTACGTTGCACAGCTGGATGAGGCCCTGCAAGCTATCAAAAACACACTTCCACACCTGGCACAACTCGCCCTGGGCGGCACTGCCGTTGGTACAGGACTGAACACACCTAAGGGCTATGCTGAGCTCGTTGCTAAGAAAATTGCAGAAATCACAGGTTACCCATTTGTCACTGCTCCTAACAAATTCGCATATCTCGCAGCACATGATGCTATCGTAGAAGCGCATGGAGCACTCAAGACACTGGCCGCCGCTTTGATGAAAATCGGTAATGACATACGCGTCCTGGCATCTGGTCCACGTTGTGGCATTGGAGAGATTAAAATACCTGCCAATGAGCCCGGTTCTTCCATCATGCCAGGCAAAGTTAACCCCACACAGGCCGAGGCTCTTACAATGGTCGCTGCACAGGTATTTGGTAATGACGTTGCTATTAACGTAGGCGGCATGAACGGACACTTTGAGCTTAACGTCTTCAAACCAATGATTATTTACAACTTCCTGCAGAGTGCCCGTCTGCTCGGTGATGCTTGCGTATCATTCACCGACAAACTCGTCGTAGGTATCGAACCAAATTACGAGCGTATTGACCATTTCGTACACAATAGCCTTATGCTCGTTACAGCTCTCAACCCCCATATTGGCTATGAGAAAGCTGCAGAGATAGCCAAGAAAGCACACCGCGAGAACAAAACGCTCAAGCAGGCAGCCATTGAGCTCGGCTATCTGACCGCAGAGGAATTTGACCAGATCGTCCGTCCAGAAAAAATGGTGGGCATTGACCTGGACAAGCTTGAGGATTGATAAAACATTGCTATTTACTTTTTAACCAAGCGCAGTGCTTGCCAATGGTGGCAAGCACTGCGCTTTTTTTTATCACTTAATAAACCTTCCATCATGTAGTAGAGGCCACAAAAAATGTCCTAAAACAATTTTCACCCCAAATTATTGACTGGACTTAGTTTACTCAGCATTACTAAAAATAAACCATAATCCTTCTATCAAAACAAGATTTACTTTTAACATTTGTTTTCGTAGATTACTCTAAATAACTAAAAACCAAAGAAATGAAAACAGTTTTTGCTTTTCTTCTATGTTTTTTTATGTCTTTGTTTCCCACAAAGGCCCAGCTAACTATCCTCACACATCTGGATGAATATCCAAATGCAGGGCACAACCCACATAATGCACTAATTATAGTTGGACATTATCTTTACACACTCACGGCACGGGGAGGCCCGGGTAATTGGGGGGAAATTATCCGCTATGATCTGCTCTCAGACAGTTTACAATCAGTTTTTATCCTGCAAGACACTACAGGACATTATCCCTATGGCACAGTGCTCTATGACGGCACTAACCTTTACGGAATGACCAACGCAGGTGGCCGCCTGGATATTGGCACGGCGTTTAGATTTAACCTCCAGGATAGTACTTTTTACACTATGTTTGAATTCACAGGCCAAGGTCCACCATACGAAGGAGCATTCCCTAATGGCAATTTCATAATAGTTGGTGACTATCTCTATGGTATGACACAGGTCGGAGGTGCACATATCCTGGGAAATATTTTCAGAATAAAGATATCAGATGGGAGCTTTGAAAACCTATATGATTTAGACAGTGCAGAAGGTACACAGCCTTGGGCAGATTTATATTACGATGGCTCCTATTTTTACGGTGTCACATCAAGGGGTGGCGCTACAGACTCTGGTACTATATTCAAATTTGATGTAGATACAAATACTTACACCAAATTGCATGACTTTGACAAACCCACAGGTGGATGGTCATACTGCACTCTCATATCTGATGGCACATACCTTTATGGTACAACTATGCGAGGAGGTTCTAATGATAATGGGGTTATTTTCAGGATAGAAAAAGACGGTAGCAATTACACAGTGCTTCATCACTTCAACTACATAACCGGGGGCTCACCTGGAGCAGGACTTACCCTTGTGGACAACGCCCTTTATGGCACAATGACAAGTGGAGGGGCTAACGCAACAGGAGGCATATTCAAATATGACCTAACGAATAATACTTTTACTGTATTGTATGACTTTCCTTCAGATATAAGCCAATCAACTTCCACATTACTTTTTTACAACAATTACTTATATGGCACTTCTGTCACTGGGGGGACATATAATTACGGAAGTATCTACCGCTATCAACTATATTACCCAGAAATAGCTATATCACAAGAACAAAATTATATAGCAGACTCGGGCTCGGTTGACTTTGGCACAGTGCCTACTAATACGCACAAAGACCTGACTTTCACTATAACAAATACTTCCTCCGAAGGTGTGCTCAATATATGGGGTAATCCAAATATCACGCTTAAAGATGGGAGCGCATTCTCTGTAGTGCAATACCCTGCCTCTACTATTGACCAGAATGGTTCATCCAATTTTATAATACGTTTCAAGGCACAAGACACACAGAATTATGTTGATACTCTTGTAATTCGCAATGACGACGCAGACGAAAATCCATATATCATTGTGCTTCATGGCTCAGGTGCGACTGCCACATCAGTGGAGGAAATAACAGATAACATCGACATTTACCCAAATCCTTGCGATGACTATCTATTTGTCCGTTCCACACAGCAGCCCAGGACTATCAGGCTTTATGATATGTCAGGCAGGCAGGTCCTGAATGTGCCCAACCCTAAAACTTTAACCGGAATCAACTTATCTCATCTGCCCCAAGCAACCTTTGTCTTGAAAGTAGAAACCAAAGACGGCACAATAAGCAGGCGGATTATCAAACATTAATACATGCCAAAACCTTTTTTACACTACGTCAAATGCCCCACAAAGTCTGTTAAATTTTTTATATATTAAACAAAAATTTTAAAAATCAATAACATGAAAAAGGCCTTATTCATCACATTAGTGCTTTTTATAGCTTTCGGCTTCCAATCTGTTGCACAATATACAGTGCTAACAGATATGCTCAACCCCAATAACAATGGTGGTAATCCCCATGGCTCCCTTATTTCTGATGGCACTTACCTTTATGGCATGACTAGTAAAGGCGGCGCTTATTCTTATGGTATTATCTTTAAATACAAAATTGCAGACGACACCTATACAAAGATATTTGACTTTGACGGGGATAATGGCAAAACACCCAATAGCTCTTTGGCCCAGGACGGAAACATCCTCTATGGAATGACCATGTATGGAGGCAAATACGACAAGGGTGTGGTTTTTAAATTCAATCTCGCAGATAGCACTTACACTAAGCTATATGAGTTTGACGGCACCCATGGGGAAAATCCTGCTGGCACGCCCCTGATAGTTAACGGTTACCTCTATGGTACAACCAAACTTGGTGGTGTTAATGGCAAAGGCGTTATTTTCAAAATCAATCTCTCGGATGGCACTTTCACACTTATTCACGAGTTTAGCGGGACAGAAGGCTATAGCCCACAGTCGGGATTCGTATCTGACGGCTCTTTCCTTTACGGTGTTACCTCTAGTGGAGGCGCTAATAACAAGGGCGTTCTGTTTAAAATAGACCTATCGGACGACTCTTACACCAAGGTTTATGACTTTGACCTGGCAACAGGTAGCTCACCGTACGGAACACCTTTATTGCTAAATGGTTATCTCTATGGCACGACCTACCTGGGCGGCCTGAACAGTCAAGGCGTTATCTACAGATATGACCTGACAAACAACGTATATGACACCCTGCATAATTTTGATTACACAGAGGGAGGCAAACCTATGGGGTCTTTAGTCACCGATGGATCCTTTCTTTATGGCGTTACCCCATACGGTGGTGCTAATGACATAGGAGTTATATACAAACTACGCCTGAGTGATAATGATTACAGGGTCATGGCAGACCTTGTTGATACCCTTGCCAGTACACCTTATGAAAGCCTTTATATGGTGGGAACAGTCCTTCTGGGGCTCGGATACCAGGGTGGCCTGTTCGGACGGGGCTCTATATTCATGATAAACAGCACTGGTTCAACTGTTTACAAGCTATTTGACTTTACTGGTTCACAAATAGGAGACCATGTATTGCGGAACATAGCTACAGATGACCAATACATCTATGGGATAACCCAGTATGGTGGTAAAAACGTGGCGGGTGTTGTTTTTAAGCTTAACAAGAAAACACACGACATAAGCAAAATATTTGATATAGCAGATGCCGGAGGAGATATGTCACAGGGAGGAGGTTTGCTCAAAGATGGTGATTATCTATACATTACTTCCTCTGGTGGCGGTGCTAACGGTTATGGTTGTGTTATAAAGCTCTCACTTCTGGACCATACTTACCAGGTCATTCATGACTTCAATAACACAGACGGCTCAATGCCCAAAGCTGCCCTAATCGCAGACGACAATTTCCTTTACGGTACAACATACATTGGAGGAACAAATAATCAAGGCACAATATTTAAGATAGAAAAGGCTACAGGGACATTTACCAAGCTACATGACTTCAATGGCTCTAATGGCATAGGCCCCATGGCTTCCCTCACACTGGATGGTAATATCCTCTATGGTACGACATACGCAGGCGGTAGTGGCGCTAATTATGGAGTTGTCTTCAAATATGATCTTTCTACAAATACCTACTCTGTGCTCCACCAGTTTAACCAGACAGACGGGGAAAGGCCCGAATCTAGCCCCCTCCTGTTAGACGGCTTCCTCTATGGCACCACGGACCTGGGAGGAGATAATGGCTCTGGAGTAGTTTACAAACTTAGCACAGATGGTAGCACATATTATGTTATCCACCAATTTAACTACACAGACGGTTCCACACCAATTGGCTCTCTAACAACAGATTCCACATACCTCTACGGCATTACATACGAAGGTGGAACAAAGGACGCTGGTACTATTTACAAAATAAAAATATCAGATACAACATTTACCAAACTCTACGACCTGTCCTATTACGAAGGATATTCATCTGCCGACTTGGTCCTGGACGGAGACTATCTCTACGGTACAGCTACCTCCTCAGGCCAGTACAACTTTGGCAGAGTGTTTAAATACCGGATTTATTATCCTGAGATAGATATTGTTGACGAAAATGAAACTTTCATTCCAAATGGAAGCACTTATAACTTTGGCCAAATACTTATCGGCTCTGAAACAACAGCTACTTTTATCATAAAAAACATTGCAACACAAGGCACCCTTAACTTGTTTGGGCAACCAAGGGTCAGGCTAACGCAAGGCACTGCTTTCACTTTACAACAAGACGCCACTATCTCTCTATTACCTGGATACACATCTGCTTTTGTTATTAAATTTAACCCTACTGTTGCCCAGACTTATAACGACACAATAATCATAGAAAATGATGACCCGGATGAAAATCCATATATTATCTACCTTGTTGGCACTGGTAGCACTTCAACAACACTAATAGAAGCTGACAAAAAATGGATAAATATCTTTCCCAACCCTGCTAATGATTTAATATATCTAGATTTTATTACTAAGCCTTATGATATTAGCATCTCGGACTTATCTGGACGCATACTATACCATACTACGCAAACCAATAGACAAATGACCATTAATATCGCTAATTATCCAGATGGTATTTATGTCATACGTGCTAATACGGGCAATGGAACAGTTATCCAAAAATTTATCAAACAGTAGCGCAATATAAACGTTGCCTTAGCCAAATTAGAGACTTGGTATATAAAAAAAAGGGGCGGCCCTGACGGGCAGCCCCTTTTGCTATAAAACCCTTACAAAGATTAATTTCCTACGGGTTGACCTCCTTGCTGTTGTTGCATCATCATTCTTCCATAAGCCTCCATCAAAGGTTGCTGTATGTAGTCAACCACTTTTTTCCGCCCATATTGTTCGGCTATCACGGATATGTTCTGCAAGACAGAGATAGCTATCTGGGGCTCATTACCCAGACCCTGGTATTTTTCTCCTGTAAACTGGTTGAAATACTCTAATTCTTCTATATAATTCTTAGCTGTCAGTATAGCCACACTATCACCCGTTGTTGTATCACCAATATTATAATAATCCTGGATTATTGGAATCATAAAGTAATCAAATGCTATCTGATTATCTGGTAACTCTTCAAGGCATTTATCCAGTACTGCTTTTGCGCTATCTTTCTTATTTTCTTCGTATAAAGCTAATGCGGCCCGGTGGAATAATCCCCTAATATTCATTACAGCAACTGTACGCTCTACATAATGACTTACGTTAAATTTGGGGTCTTTGATATTACCATATCTAAACACGTTCATCACCTTGTTGTACAACGAATCTGCTATGACACTTCCCATAAAGCCTTGTGGTACTTCTGCTTTGTATGGGACCAGGCGATAAGCAAAGCCTTCGAGACGGAAATAATCAGTCAGGCCTAGATAATTATCCACACCCATGCTCGTTGCGAAATATATAGGACGGTCCCAATGGAAATTAGCCAATATGTCCAATACAGCCACATTATTCTTCAACAAATAACTCTTCGGTATCGTAAATGTAACCTTGTCAAGGATCTTATCTGCATATTGTGCCGGTACTGTACCATTACTCAAAACCTTCTGTTTGTCAACGGGAATCAATAATTTCTTTGTTGGACAGAAATCAAACTGGTCACCTCCCTGCACTTGAACCTTTGTAATAGGATCATCAGAGCCAATAAAGTCAACAACTGCATCTATCGGTGCATAAGCATCTGCTATCCGTGCCATCAAATTATCACTATACTTCTTAAGATTTTTAATCTGTGTACGATCAATATTGAACTTCTTAATATTCTCATCCTGGCTTAAAGCATTAATAAAACTAAAGACTTTTAGTACAGGAAGTTTATAAAACTCTGTAGAATCGTTAATTATATCCCATGTCTTCTTATCAGTCTGTGGGAGTGTAGATTTGCCCACAATATCGATCAATTGCAAGCGCAGATTTTCATAATCTTTTGCAAATAAATCCTTATTAGCATCAAATTTTTCCTGGATCAAAAATTGATTTTGTTCATAAATAGGCACATAGTCACGTTTACCCTCAATGTATTTATCCTGGGCTATAGACATTGGGGCAGGGTCAGACTCGTAAGCCTTACGCCGTATCTGTTTAATATACCAATCAGTACTTAATAAGCTCAGATTAACCACTCTGACATCTGTACGTATACCTTCTACTTCCTGGGCATACCATAGAGGGAAAGTATCATTATCACCATAAGTAAAGAGAATTGCATCTGGAGCACAACTCATCAAATAATCATAAGCAAAATCACGTGCATGGTAACGGTGTGAACGGTCATGATCATCCCAATTCTGGAATCCCATCTCAATAGGTACACCAATAGTCAGAACAAGGGCGAGAATAGCACTTATATTATCCTGCTTTGTGGCATTCTTTAACCATTCATAAATAGCCAAAACTCCTAACCCTATCCATATAGCAAATGCATAGAAGGAAGCAGCATAGGCATAATCACGTTCACGCGGCTGGTAAGGCGTCTGGTTTAGATAAACAACAATGGCAAGACCTGTCATGATAAAGAATACCAGAATAGCCCAGAAATATTCTTTATTTCGGTAAGAGTAAAATACGCCTATAAGCCCCAGGATAAGAGGCAGCAGATAATATTTATTACGGGAACGGCGGTTTTCCCACTTTTCTGGTAATTTATCTTGCGGTCCCAGACGTAACTCATCGAGAAATTTTATTCCCGAAATCCAATTTCCATGTAAAACATCTCCATGCCCCTGGATGTCATTCTGTTTACCTGCAAAATTCCACATAAAATAACGGAAATACATCCATCCAACCTGGTAAGTCAGGAAGAAACGCATATTGTTAGCAAAATTAGGTTCCTGGCCTTCTTTTATACCACCCCAAACCTTGTAAGCCTGTATATGGTCAGGCTGGCTACTGTACATACGTGGGAAAATAGTACTACGCTTAGGGTCATAAATATATTTCGGGTTAGTCTTTTTGGTCTTGACATATTTACCATTGACAGGGACATAGGTATATTTATCCTCTTTGCCTACAACCTGGGCATCATAATACTGTCCGTACAGCAATGGACGGTCTCCATATTGCTCACGGTTAAGATATGATAACAAAGCAAAAGGATTCTCTGGATCATTCTCATCAATAGGAGGATTTGCAGCGGAACGGATTGGGATAAGAGCAAAGGACAAATATCCAAAGAACATCAAAACTATTGCAACAAATATATTATGCCATAGATAATTTTTCTTTTTGTAAAAATAATAAGCCAAGCCTATTAATACAGTAAAAAGCAAAATCAAGTAAAAAATTAATCCGCTATTATAAGGAAGACCAAAATTATTGACAAATAACAACTCAAAAATAGAGCTAACAGAAACTGCTTTTTGCACTACTCCATACAAAACAAAGCCTAAAACAACGAACGATATGGCTAGGGCAATAAGAAAGCCTTTAACTGATGGTTTATAAAGACGGAAATAAATTACCAGTCCTATAACCGGGATAGTCAATAAGTTAAGCAAATGCACACCTATTGACAAACCCATAAGGTAAGCTATCAACAGGAGATAACGCCAAGATTTAGGATCATCAGCCTCTTCTTCCCATTTCAATGCAAGCCAGAATACAAGGGCAGTAAACAAAGAAGAAGTTGCATACACCTCCGCTTCTACCGCAGAAAACCAGAAAGTATCTGACCACGTATATGCTAGAGCACCAACAAGACCACTGGATAAAACAGCTATCATCTGTCCCGTACTAAGCTCCTGACGGCCTGAAACAGATAAGATTATCCGGCGTGCTATGTGAGTAATTGACCAGAAAAGGAACAATATTGTGAATGCACTAGCTAAAGCCGAAAAAGTATTCATCATTTTTGCCACCTTGGTGACATCGTTACCAGCAAGAAGTGAAAATAATTTTTGCATCATCATAAACAGAGGAGCTCCTGGAGGATGACCAACCTCAAATTTGTATGATGTCGCTATAAACTCTCCACAATCCCACAAACTTGCCGTTGGCTCAATGGTTGAGAGGTAAGTAAAAGCAGCTACAGCAAAAACTAACCAGCCCAAAATCCTGTTGTAAAGCTTAAACTTTTTCATTTTTTTATTTTTAAAAAATTAGTTTATTTATCTGTCCATTTTTTAAACCTAAGCAAAAATATAACTGAAAAAGAAAAAATTAAAAAAATTACACAACTTTATTTAATGAATACTCCAAACTAAACATAAAAAGCACAATAGCAATGGAACCAATCAAAATGTTTCAAGACACAGAAATAGCCTTTAAATGGCGTAGCGATAAAGATCTGAAACGCGCATACCTTTTAATGAAAAGCATTAGCAAGCCTTGGCTAGTAAACGTAGGTAAGCATTTGTCCAATCTGGCTATTGCTATCCATCTTCCTATTAATTGGATAGTAAAACCTACAATTTATAGACATTTTGTAGGCGGCGAAACAATAGAAGAATGTATGCCCCTTGTCCGCACCTTAGAAAAATTTAATGTCAAGGCGGTATTAGACTATTCTGTCGAAGGTAGAGAAAAAAAAAAAAAAATTAAGCAAGCACTAGATGAAACCCTTAAGACTATATATAATGCAGCTAAAGATCCCAACATCCCTTTTGCTGTCTTCAAACCCTCGGCTTTCGGTATTCCTCGCGTGCTAACAAAAGCCTCCGAAGGGGCAGACCTTAACGACTGGGAAAAAAAAGAAGTAGAAAAATTCCGCGAGCGCGTTTTTACTCTTTGCAAAACTGCTTATGAGAATGATGTTCCCATTATGATAGATGCAGAAGATTATAGTTACCAGAATATTGTAGATGAGGTGATTTATGAAATGATGCTCCAGTTTAACAAAGAAAAGCCTATTGTCTACAACACCCTTCAGATGTACCGCCGTGACAGGCTTGATTATCTCAAATATCTATACGAGCAAGCACAAAAGGACAAAATCAAGATTGGAATTAAGTTCGTCCGTGGAGCATACATGGAAAAGGAAAGAGAAAGAGCCCAAAAGCTTGGTTATCCAGACCCAATACATCCTACAAAAGAAGACACTGATCGGGCATACAATGCAGCACTCGAATTTTCAATTGAACATATTGATACAATCGCTGTCTTTAATGCTACCCATAATGAATATAGTAGCTATTTAATGACGGAATTAATGGAGAAAAAAGGCATACAAAAAGACGATCCACGTTGCTATTTTGCACAATTATATGGTATGAGTGATCACATTACATTCAACCTTGCACAGCTAGGGTATAATGCAGCTAAATACATTCCTTATGGTCCTGTTCGCCATGTCCTGCCATACCTAATCAGACGTACTGAGGAAAATACTTCTGTAGCAGGACAGACCCCACGTGAATTACGACTAATTGAACAAGAATTTAAACGCAGAAAAGAGGCTAAAAAATAAATTTTTGCTAATATTGCAGATGTGTTGAAAATCCAAAGGGCGCATACCCGCGCCCTTTTTTAACGCCGAATTCTATGATTGGGACTGTAGTTTACTGGTCTTTAATGAAAATGTACAATATCGTCATAAAGTTTGCCTCATTATTTAACCCTAAGGCTAAACAATGGATTAAAGGCAGAAAAAAAATTTTTTCCCACATACAGGCTACTATTAACAACGACTCATCCCAGAGGGTATGGTTTCATTGTGCCTCCCTGGGAGAGTTTGAGCAGGCAAGACCTGTAATAGAAGCTTTTAAAGAAAATTTCCCAAAATACAAGATTATTTTAACCTTCTTCTCACCTTCGGGCTATGAGGTTAGAAAAAACTATAACCTTGCGGATTGGGTTTTTTATCTCCCTTTAGATACTCCACGTAACGCCCGGCAGCTCATTAGTTTATTCAAACCAACCATTGCTCTTTTTGCAAAATATGATTTCTGGTATTTCATTTTACGTGAGCTTAACAAAAAAGGTGTTAAAGTTGTTTTGTTCTCAGCAATATTCAGGGACAACCAATTGTTCTTCAACAAACTAATTGGAGGTTGGTATAGACGGTTGTTATATTTTTTTGATTACATTTTTGTACAGGATAAAAACTCATTCCGCCTTTTGCGAAATATTGGCTTAAAAAATATAGAAATAGCAGGCGATACCCGTTTCGACCGTGTAGTAAAAATCGCACAAAAATTCCAGCCTCTTCCCCTGATAGAGCCTTATGTCTCAGATAAAACAATTGTTGCAGGAAGTACATGGGAGGATGATGACCGTATCCTTGCCGAATATATCAATACAAATCCTGAGGCTCAGCTTATCATTGCCCCTCATGAAGTAACACACAAATCCCTGCATAGACTAACAAAACTTTTTAAAAACAAATATGTATTATATACAGAATTAGCAGAGGGCAAAAAAACTCAAATAGCTCCCCAAGTTATTATAATTAATACAATCGGACTTCTGGCCAAGCTATATCGCTATGGCACAATAACATACGTCGGTGGCGGCTTTGGCCATGGGATACACAACTTGCTCGAGGCCGTAGTTTATGGAAAACCTGTTGTTTTTGGGCCCAACCATAATAAATTCAAAGAAGCCATTGATTTGCTTGACCATGGCATCGGATTTTGCATACACGATGCCCAAGAAGCTAAAGAAGTATTTGATACATTATTCAATAATCCAGTGAAATTAAAAGAAATCTCGCACGAAGCCCTGCGCTATATTTACAATAATACTGGAGCAACAGACAAAATAATTAGATGGATAAAAAATAATCTTTAAGTTCCTAGCTTTACTTTGAGTAAATATGCAAAATTAACCTCAAAACCTATAACCAGTATATCATCAACCTGTTCATTATCCGACATCCACTGATCTAGCTCATCCCTCAGCTTGTCTTTTTGATCTTTCATTTCATATTTCTGTAGCTCCAACAATTGGTTTTTAAACTTTGTCCGTTTATAACGTTTGTTTTCCGGCCCACCGAACTGGTCTATAAAGCCATCTGAATACAAGTAAATCCTATCTAAATCAAGCAGTTGTATTATTTCCAGGTTAAATGGTAGTTTCTCTAATTCTTTAATACCAATTGGCATTCTATCCCCCCTGATTTCTATAAGCATATCTCTATCACGGATTATATTTAGCGAAATATTAGCACCGGCAAAAAACAATTTGCGTGTAGCCAGGTCTATAACACCTACTCCTATGTCCATGCCATCCTTAATATCATTAGAAAGAATGTTATGATGTAAAGCTTTAATAACAGATGCCCTTAGCGTCTCGAGAATCTTGTTCGGAAGCAAGTTTTGGTCATTTTTCTCTATAGCATCCTTGAGCAAAGTTAGACCTAATACACTCATAAAAGCACCTGGTACTCCATGACCTGTAGCATCACCTAAAGCAAATACTATTCTCTGTTCCTTTTTGTCAAAAAAGTAAAAGTCCCCAGATACTATTTCTTTTGGTACATAGAAAATAAACCCATTAGGGAAAAGCTTGTGGAATGTTTCTTTGGGCAATAGAGCCTTCTGCAGGCGTTTAGCATACTCCAGGCTAGAAAGGATTTCCTGGTGTTGGTATTCCAGGCTCCTACGGCTTTCCAATAATTCCTGGTTAATTTTTGTCAAAACCTGTGTCTGGGCTTCCAACTTGTCCCTTTGTTGCTTGATTTCTTTTTCTGCCTTCTTTAGATCTGTAATATCCATATCCAAAATCACGAAACGGTAAACCTTGCCTGCATCATCCCGCACTGCAGTGATTGTGGTCTGGTACCATACATCTTCACCTGTATCAGGGATTATCTCATGTGTTGTATACGTAATAGACTTGAAATTTGGATCAAAATTAAGTAAACGTTCAAATACATCAGGACGAATGGTCTTGATAGCCTTGGGTATAATTGCGTTATGTATCTTCTTAAACTTATGACGGAAGAGACTGGCAAAGCCTTTATTCCACCATTCTATCCTACCCTTGTCATCTAGAATTAGAACGGAATTATTAGTATATTGTGCAACAAGCGACAATTGCCTTAGCTCCAAATTTGTTAGCCTTAGCTTTTCGTTTTGAGCGATTAACTCCTCTCTACTGGTTTTAAGTTCTTCTGTTAGATGGTTAAGCATTTTGTTATTCTGTTCGAGAACTTTATTCTTTACCTCCAATTCTTTTGTCCTCTTACGCACTAATTTCTCTAATCTTCTGCGAATTATCTCCTGGCGCCTTATACTGATCTTAATTGATGTATAAATAATCAAACCTAATACAATGATATACAACACAATAGCATAAATACTCAAGAAAAACGGAGGCTTGATCCTGAAAACTACACGTTGGTAATAAACCTTGCCTGTTATATTGGACTTAATACGTACATGTAAAACATATTTAACAGGAAAAAGGCTATTAAAAGTTATTGTATTAGACGAGCTCCAATTAGACCAATGTTTAGAATATCCCTTCAAATAATAAGAATACTGGGCATTCTGGGGCAGTGAGTTTAATAAGCTAAAACTAAATGTTATAGGAACTGAGTACGGGATCTGTACATTTATAAAATAAGTAC
>JALWNS010000305.1:0-1709 GCA_027083655.1 Bacteroidales bacterium
CCGTGGTGGTGCTCATGTTCATGGTCATGATCTTGTTCTGGTTCTGTACTATTGTCTATCTCACCGATTTTTTCGGCAACGTTTTTGCCAATTGAGTAAACAATATATTTTTTTGCATCACCAAAATGTCCGTCTGTAAAAGTGCGGCCATCATCTGATGCAAAGGCAACCCTAAAGTTTTTCATAGTTAGGATATTTTAATTTGTTGACTTAACAAGTACAAATAACGTATCTAAATCAATTACTGTTTCATTAATTTGCCTGCTTTATAGTCCTCATAAGCCTGCCGTACTGTGCCTGATGCACCAACATAGACATCTATACCCATGCTGGATAGGACCCGAGCCGCATTTCCTCCAGGTCCATTGCCTGTAATGACGATATTTATATTGCTGTCAGCTATAAGACTGGCTGTATTAGGACCTGCGCCATGTCCTGCATTAGCATTTACCCTGTTGTCAATATAAGAAATTTCGCCAGTCATGCTGTCAACGACAACAAAGTACTGGGCTCGTCCAAAACGTGGGTCTACAGGAGCATCCCACCCTGTCCCTTGTGCGCTAATTGCTATTTTCATGGTTCTTGTTTTTTAGGATTTTCTGTTAGTTTAATTATTTGAGGCCAGATGTTAGCAAGTGTTTTAGATATAGAATTTTCAGGAGCATATTCAATTATTGTTTTGCCTTCTGTCATAGCCTTTGTAAAGGTTGTATCATAAGGTAAATCTGCAAGATGTGTTATACCCTGGGCCGTGGTGAATTCTTTTATTTTATTGTAGTTATCTTTGTTAATGTCTGCCTTGTTGATAATAACGCCTGTGTTAACACGGAAGCGGCGGGCTATTTCATAAACACGTTTGAGGTCATGTAGACCGGAAACAGTGGGTTCTGTTACTATCACTGCAAAGTTAGCACCAGATAAAGTAGAGATAACAGGACAACTAATCCCAGGAGGTCCATCAATAAGTATGGTATCTAGCTTAAGCATCTGGGCAAGTTGCTTTGCTACATTTTTAACAACAGATACCAGCTTGCCAGAATTTTCCGCACCTATGCCCAAGCGTGCGTGTGCTAGATGACTGCCTAGCCTGGTTATCGAGATGAACCACTGTCCATCAAGGTTGGCTTTCATAGAGATAGCTTTTTCCGGGCAAACTTTTTCACAATATCCACAGCCCTCGCAGCTAATAGTATCAATTTTGTATGGTGTGCCAGGAATTATAGCATTAAAATGGCACACATCGTAGCAAATAGCACAAGAGGTACAGAGTGAACCATCAATTGTGGCAATTTGTGAGCTATAGAAGTTTTCCTTTCTTTTGATTTCAGGCTTTAGTATCAGGTGTAGATCAGAGGCATCCACATCACAATCAGCCAGTACCACACTGCGTTTTGCCAGATAAGCAAATGCAGCGGTTATAGATGTTTTTCCTGTACCTCCTTTGCCAGATATGACAACTATCTCTTTCATTACACGGTAATTTTTAATGATAGAAAATCAATAATATCATCAAGGGCTTTGGCAAAGTGTTCGATCCTATCATAGGCAAGCAGCCCGGCGGAGTATAATTCTGCTATTTTACGGTCGTTAGCTATTCGTGTAATTATTGGTATGTTTTCGTTTGAGCAATAGTCCTCGACATCTTTATTGCCTAAATCATAGCGGTTAATTACTACAGCAAATTCTTTGTTTAATACTCTCATAGTATC
>JALWNS010000305.1:1719-3516 GCA_027083655.1 Bacteroidales bacterium
ATCGTGGAGGCCAAAAGGTGTTGGCTCTGTTATTAAGATTACAAAATCTGCCCTTTTGACGGCTTCTATAACAGGGCAAGATGTTCCGGGAGGGGAATCCAGTATCTGGACCATGTCATGTTGGAAGTTTTTCTCTAGATAGTCTATAGCCTGTGCAATCAAAGGAGTAGCCATCTCTTCTCCAATGTTTAGCCTGGCTTCTATGAAGCAAAGATTATCTATCCGGTAACGTGAGAGCGTACCCATTTTTTGAGGGACCATACGTAGGGCATTCTCAGGACATAAGTCTGCACATGCATAACAACTATGGCAAAGCTGGGGGAAAATCATTATCTGGTTTTTAGCTTGTATAATAGCATTATAATTACAATTGTATTGGCATTCTCTGCAAAGTGTACATGGCTCTGGTATCCACTCGGGTATCATTCTGGCTTTGTCCTCTTTGGCAATAAGCTTTCCTTTGAGAAAAAGCCCACTATTAGGCTCCTCAACATCTATGTCGGCCAGGACCACAGGTCTAAATTGTGATAAGTATTTTGCCAGGTTAACTGATAAAAAAGTCTTGCCCGTACCACCTTTGCCACTTGCTATAGCTATCCTCATAGACAGGTCTTTATACAAGTTTGAATATTCTCAAAAAATAAATTGATATTCACGAACAAATTTATACTAAAAAGTAAAAAATAGTTTTGTCCTGTGTGATTAAAATAATTGTTCTATGGCAACAAAAAAAGCCGGCACTGCATACATAAAGGCAGTGCCGGCAAGACGTAGAAAATAGAAATAAAGGTTGAAACAGTACAAAAATCGTTAAGACTATGGAAGCTATTCGTTTTTCCGGTTGAGGTATAGGATCAAGGAGTATATAACAGGCGTAAAAGCTGCTACCAGAAGGAGGATAATAGAAATGGAAATATTAACCCTGGCTAAGGCTAAAATAATAACTGCTATACCAGTTAGAGACCAGAGCCATCCGCCCATCCGGTGTGTCTTTCTCCAGATAACTTCAGATTCGAGTGTCCATGGTGTCCGTATCCCAATAAAATAGTTTGGTTTGAATGATGGCATGTAATTACCAAGTATTAAAAACATTAATCCTATTAATACAATCACCAAGAAGCTAATATCAACATTTGGATTTGAAGCAACGTAAATAGAAAATATAGACATCAATGATATTAAAGCTACAAGAATTAGCTTAAGCATGTAATATTTGTTACCCATCTGTTGAATCTTGCGTTTCGGGTCAATAAAAGGAATAATCAACATAAGAGCATAAATACCTAAAGTCGTACCTGCTATAACCCACCAATACTTGGATTTAGAGGTAAAATTGTCGGGATTGCCATGGATGTCAAAATGTATAGGTATCTGGGCTGGGAGTTTTGGATAAAGAATACCATAGTAGACAAAAGGTATAGCTATTATTGCCCAGATAAAAGCTTCTTTAATTATTTGTCTTTTTTTCATTTCCATTATGTTTTGTTTTTTTTAGGTCAAAAAAGAAATTAATCAGTTCGTCAAGAACAGTAGTGTTTAGAGAATAAATTATATACTGTCCTTTTTTTGTAGATGAGACTAGTCCTGATTGCTTGAGAATGTCAAGATGATGGGAGATGCTAGGCTTGGTCATATCGAACTGCTTTGCTATTTCACCTGCGCTCATGTCTTTGTCCCTGAGTAGCTTTAGAATTTCCCTGCGAGTTGGATCATTTAAAGCTTTGAAGAGTGAATTCATTTTCGTTGTTTTATGTTTAAATATTTAAACAAATTTCTAAATATCTAAATAAAAAATCA
>JALWNS010000306.1 GCA_027083655.1 Bacteroidales bacterium
AGGGCCTGATAGTGTGGACAAAGTTTTTGCTTTATCAGACAGAAAACCCGCTGTTTTAAGGAACTTACAGTGGATGTTCAATACAGGCCGTCTTGCCGGCACAGGTTATTTATCTATACTTCCTGTTGACCAGGGTATAGAGCATAGTGCCGGGGCTTCGTTTACACCTAATCCAGAATATTTCGATCCCGAGAATATTGTTAAACTGGCTATTGAAGGTGGATGTAATGCAGTGGCCAGTACCCTGGGAGTTTTGGGTTTAGTTGCACGTAAATATGCCCATAAAATACCTTTTATTGTAAAGATTAATCACAATGAACTTTTGAGTTATCCTAATTTCCATGATCAGACTTTGTTTGCTAGTGTTAAGCAAGCTTTTGAAATGGGGGCTGTAGGTATTGGAGCTACCATTTATTTTGGTTCGCATGAGAGCCGCCGTCAAATTATGGAAATAAGCGAGGCTTTTGAATATGCTCATGAGCTTGGTATGTTTACTGTACTGTGGGCTTATTTGAGAAATAAAGACTTCAAAACAAAAGATACTGACTATCATACAGCAGCTGACCTGACAGGCCAGGCAGACCATATTGGTGCTACAATTGAAGCAGATATTGTTAAGCAGAAACAACCTACTACAGGTAAACCCGGTTTTATAGACCTTGGCTTTGGTAAATACCATAAGGATATGTATGACAAGCTCATTGGAAACCATCCTATTGATTGGACCCGCTACCAGGTTATCAACCAGTATCTAGGTAAAATAGGTTTGATCAACTCAGGAGGTGCTTCTACTGGCGCAGGTGACCTGGCCCAAGCAGTGAGAACAGCTGTTATTAACAAACGTGCAGGTGGTATGGGACTTATCTCAGGCCGCAAGGCATTTCAGCGTCCAATGAAAGAAGGTGTGGAGTTATTGAATGCCATCCAGGATGTATATTTGTGTAAAGAAGTTACTATAGCGTAAGCTTGCAATTTTCCTGTATTTGCAAAGCCGCTACCAAAGGTAGCGGCTTTGGTTTATTTGCTAAATTTGAAAATAATTTTGTAAAAAATTTGCCATTTTTATCCCTAGTTCATTTAATTGCTAGTAGGTCATGCTAAACGAATATGATATAGAAGGGACAACATTTTATTTGCTTTATGGAAAAATTTTACAACCACAGCTAATAAAACCTGTTAATCTAACTTGTAGCCAGGTAAAGCCTGTAATTAGACAGTCAGGAGCATTAATGGCACGGTGGATACGGGAATATTCAGATCAACCTACTAACTTGTGGTACAGTGTCCAAGATAGTTTTCATGCTATTGAGGAATATAAAAGCCGCGTCAGAACATACATACGTAGTGGTTTACGCAATTACAGGTTTGTTTATATTAACAATATTGACGTGATTGCCAAGGCTGTATATATAGTGGATACTAAGCTAGGTTACGCAGCTATTGCTAAAATAGGAAAAATAAAAGATCATGTGCGTTCATTGACCAGTGCATACCAGTGGTGGATTTTGTATGATCAGGAAGATAATATTTCAGGTTATGTACTTGTGTATGTAGCAAAAGAGCAGGTACAAGTCAGGACAATCCATATTTTACCGGAGGCAAAGAAGAAAGGTGCCGCCTATTTTGTTAACTTCAAGCTTAGCGAAATATTCCTGAAAGAGCAGAAGAAAAAAAGTATTATATATGGTATGCGCAACCTGGAGCACAAAACCAATGTCCAGCAATGGTTAGAAGAAAAAATGTTTTACACAAGGAAATATGTCCGTATGGAGGTGTGTTTGAGCCCTTTAGCAAAGTTTGTTTATATGTTAGGAAGCCTATTTTATCCACTGGTTTATTTGTTGCCTTTTAGACAGACAAAACGTTTTTGTGCTTTTGTGAAATTTATTTCTCTAGCCAGAAAGGATAAAAAAGAATAGTTTTTGCTTTGTTTTTTAGAGGAATTGTAAATACCCTGTGGATGAGATTTTTTTTCATACTGGTTGTTTTTGTTTTTAATTGCTTTACTATCTTTTCTCAAGATGCTGATATTCAAAGTGATATAGATTACCTGGTTTCAGTTTTGGAAAAGCGGGACTGTAATTGGAGGCAAGATAGTGTTTCTTTAGCCTTTAGCAGGATAATCACGGAAGATGCAGGGGAATACACGCCCAGTGAACGCTATTTATATTCGCATTCATTAGTTCATATTGCCAGGTTATTGTTTAACTGGGATAGTCCAGAGGCAGCTTTACTTATACTTAATAAAGCCAGTCTTTTCGATCCTTCAAATGCAGAAGCAGTAATTTTAAAGTCCAGGTTTTACGTTGCTTCTAAAGATTTTGATCAGGCATACAACTGTTTAGTTAAGGTGTATTCCAGAATTTCATCTAGCCAATATTCGCAAGCAGTAAGCTTAACCAGGTATATCTGTGATGATTATGATTACAAAATACAGAGACTTTATTCTCAAGGACAAATAAAAGAAGCTTTTTATTATGCAACCCGCCTGGATACTTTATTAATGCTTTACCCTCAAGGTGTAGGCGAGTATAATTCGTTGATGGATAGTATTTTAGTTAGGTTGCAAGACCATTATATCGAACATATTAAATTCCTATATAAGAATGGAGAGTATGACAGTGCACTAGTCTATATCAGGGGTTTGAATGATTTGATGGCAAATTATATTTGGTATATGGATAGTCTAACGATTGTAGCCCAAAAGGACAAGATAAAAGAACTGATGCAAGATTTTGTTAATCTAGGATTAGGAAGTGGTCAAATAGATGTTGTAATAAGTGCTATCAATAGTTTTGAATCTTTGTGCGATATATCCCCTGATAATGAATGTACTTTAATGCTAGACACTTTACGGAAAAAGATTTATCAAGTTAATTTCGATATACTTATTTCCCATCTTAGGCAATATATTGAAAATAAAGATTTTAATAGAGGGATAGCTTACATTTCAAAAATAGAAAAGTTTATAAGTGAGTATGATATTAGAAACACAAGTGAATTTTTCTTGTTGCGGGATACATTACTTGATATGGCTCTAAAAGAAAAAACCTACAAAATAAAACAGCTAGTAGATAGACATGAATATGATTCGGCACGTTTACAGCTTAATCAATTGTTAACAGATGAGCATTTTAGAGGCCGTTTACCTGACAGTCTACATAGGTATTACAGGACCATTGAGCATAGCTACATCTTATATCTACTTGAAAACCTTGAAAATAACAAAGAGGATATTGTACGGGCAGAAAAGCTCATTTTAAAGTATGGTTTTGATAATGATTCCCTAATTATGAGTGCCTTATTTGCTTCTGTCAGTAAGTTAGGAAACAACTGTTTGGAAAAGCATGAAATCTTTTTTCAGCGACTTGCAGAGTTAAGAATTATTATGATGAACGGTGATTACACAAAAGCTAGCGATATTCTTTCGGATTTAATAAAACAAAATGATACCCTTTGTCCGTATGTTGTGGATACTTTAACAGAGCTTCGGAACAGGATTAGTCCACTGG
>JALWNS010000307.1 GCA_027083655.1 Bacteroidales bacterium
GGGTATTGTTTATGTTGTCATATTTATATTTATCTAAATTGGATACCCCTTCGGTTTTTGACTTGTAGACGGGGGTGACAGTTGTGCCGGGTTTGGAAGTAATACTTTTTTGTTCATTTGAGATAGCAGTGAAGCCACGCCTTGAACTATTCACCGCTGAACTTTTATTTACACATTCACTATTCTGTTCTTGGCTAAAAGCACCACCAGCTAGCATATTTACTGGAGATATGTAAATATTTTGCTGACCAAACCACGATTTTATACTGTTGTAGGAAAGTTTTCTATATTTATCAAGCCATGTATCTAAGTTGCCATCCAATATATCAGTTAAATAATAGTATGGTTTATCAATTTGTGATTGTAGCGGTAGCATCGGAAGAGTATCTTCCATTTTTTCTAGAACTTTATTGATATCTTTAACTTTACAAACTTTGGGACCCTTGTAGATACACTTATCACCTGGTTGACGATTGCCATCATAAGACTTACCTACTTTTCCATCCGGTTTACAACAATATGAACTTATCTGACAAGTCTGCCCTTTGAAGACTACCCTTGAATATACGGTGTCTTCGGTATTACAATAAGCAATAGCGGTTTTTAAATATTTATCATGTTCTTTTAAGTAAGCTTTTTTAGATTCTTCAGATGGTTTGCCTTGACCAAATATAAGTTGGCATCCAGCTGTCTCTGCGTGAGAAAAGATAGGCAAAAATAGAACCACAGCATACAATATAATTGCGGATAATAAGGTTTTTTTCTTAGTTATATTTTCTAAAATTAACAACATAATAACTATAGATTGCAAAATTATATGACATTGACTTGCGATACATTTAAACGCTAATAGTATAGCATAAAATACCGGCTAATAGTATACTTGGTGTGCACTATCATTACTTGACATAACATATTGTATGTGCTAAAATATGACGCATATGGATAGAATAAGGGAAGTAAAAAGAACAATAGGACGAAATAATGGCATGGCGAAAATTCTAAAGATGTTAGTCATCGGTGCAGGAGTACTGGGCGGTTATATGCACGAGTCTTCTGCTGGCGCTAATAAATCTGATGGCATTAACGATGCGCTACGCATGATACAAGATTATGTAAATAAATACAATACGCCGTATTTTGATGCTCAGGCCAGGGACTTGTCCACGATAAGACATACGGCACCATCATTTGCTAAGAACACCTGTCCGCTCAGTCACTCTGCTGTTGCCCACACATCTCTTAGAACTCACGTGACTATAATCTATAAAAAAGGTGCTGGCAATGAAACAGGGCAATTCAAAGCTTTATGGAGAAAAGGTTTTGACGAAGATGGTTTTCTTTTCTTCAACCCAAAATCTGTTGATGCTCCACGAGGGCCTTTTGCTATGACACTTGCCCAATTAGAGCAAGATGACAATAATACTGCTATATATAATGCAGAGATTAAATGTTTTAATAAAAAAGGCGCGTACATATCATCAGAAAAATCCAACAATGGAATCAATAAAGCTGAACTTATGCGCGGAGTATTATCTTTTGCAAACACAGCAGCTTCTTTTGCCGACCATCGCAAAAGAGATATCATAAAAATTAATAATGACATTCGTGATAATGGTTTTTTCTCAGACAATCGTTACAAATTTAGAGGTAAAGATTTTTATAAAACTTATAGAATGGGGAAGCTCCAATTTACCAATGTTCCCGTGTTTGTTGATGTGTTTCAATTACCAATAAATACACAGGAAAAGCCTTCTTATACAACATTAGTGGTTCTGAGACTTGTCAGTAGTGATGTGTTGAAAGTGTTAATATCAGAAATAATAAAACTACAAAAAGAATACAAATTGGCTCCAGAAAATAAAAAAATTAAGGAGCAGATTTACCGACTCCGGCACAGGTTAGAGGTCCTTATGTCATACAGCTTAGCCCAAGTATATTCAAACCCAGCCACTCATTCTGATAATACTATAGGGTATCAGAGCCTATACAATTTATTTGACAAAGGACAGCTAGACGTAACATTTGGAGAAGTGCCTAATAGTTTAAAAAAATTTACAGTTAAAGGCCAGAAACACACAGTGCGCATAAACACCAAAATACGCTAGTGTGAGCAATAAACTAGTAAGAGAACACCGTGAAAGAGACCCTGTTAAAAGATGCTAAGCAAAATCTTATATTAATGTTGCCTGCAGCGTTCGTAGGTCTATACAGCCCCGGCCAAGCCAATGCAGAGCCTTCGGTAAAATTTAATACAGTAAACAACCCGAATGCATTACATTATGCATTCAGTGAGATGTTGATGCATAACAGCAATACAGATGTAATGGATACTTTAAGCTACTTATGCCCCAAAAATACTACAAATGCCACATTGTGGGCACGATTGATTTTTAGAAAATATACTAAACAAACTAATATCAAACGTGCACCAAACTACACCCTGCTCACCCCTCCTATAAAAGAATTGGTACCGCAGGTTCCAATATATGATGGTGGACTACAGGGTAATCACACTACTTCATCGTTTACACTAGACCCTGAAGTGCTGAGCAAAAAGAAGGCCATGGTTATAGTACAGTGTTTTGATGCAAAAAACAGAGCTTTAATACCGTACGAAGGAATAAATCCGGTTTTAGCTAAGGATAGATGGGAAGTGTTGAAAAATTTATCAATGCGAGTTCTAAACGATTTAACATTTTTTGGAAGTAACAACCAACGAGAAATAATAGAACGTTATCCAAAACAAAAGGAGTTATACGGGAGAATGTATGTATATGTAAATAGAATGGGAACTAAGTTCCCTAGCTCGAAAATAGCTATAAGTTTCGGTAATTTAGATGAAAATTTTGTTAAGCGCTTATCTGCCATTGGCGCAGAAAAAGCAAAAATATACCCGGACGAAATCCAGGGACGCCTTTGGTTTCATCAAGATGAAAACTCTCAAGCCAACCCTAACAACTATGAAAGGTTGTCACATGCATTTACGCAACGACGCTATTTCCCTATATATGAGTTGGGACTTATGATAAATGGAGAATATAATAACGGATCGCAAAGACCTCTATCTAGATCTTCTGTGAGAATATTTAATGGTTGGAAGAAAAAAGAAAAAATACCTACTCCAAAACCCCGCCCTAAGAATTTAAAGAGGTCTAGCTTGGAAAGTCAAAAAACTGAAAAAGAGGTCGTATCAGTAGAGCCTGTATCTGCCGGAGCGCAAGTGAAGAGTGATTAGCATCAACCCCGCTTTCTGAAGGAAGCGGGGTTTTGCACTTGGCTGCGCTTAGTTATTTGACAGAAGCTATAAAATGTAGTAGATTTACTTTAAATAAAAATGCTGTATGCCAAAATTTAAAAATTCAATGCCCACTAAAGCTCTGTTAGCACTTTTAAGTAGCGGTCTTTTACAGCCGGCAATAACTGAAAAAAGCTCGGCTTTGGAGCCTTTAGATGGCCTGGGCTCAGCTTTTGGCTCTAAACTTTTGAT
>JALWNS010000308.1 GCA_027083655.1 Bacteroidales bacterium
CAAAAAAGGCGTCCCGAAGGGACGCCTTTTTCTGTTCTTGCTTGGGAGTTTATTGGTTTACAATAGCTTCTGTATCCATGGCTATCATCAGCTCTTCATTTGTAGGCATAACAACGACTTTAACACGGGATCCGTCGGTAGAAATAATTTGTGCTTTACCCCTTAGTCCGTTGTTCTTACTATCGTCAATATTTATACCCAGATAATCCAGTTCAGAACATATCATTTTGCGCATAACGTCAGAGTTTTCGCCTATACCACCAGTAAAAACCAGTATATCAAGTCCGTTCATGGCTGCGGTATAAGCTCCAATGTATTTCTTTACCCTGTAGGCATACATATCCAGTGCCAGTTGGGCACGTTTGTTACCTTTGCCTGCTGCTTCTTCCACCTCTCTCATATCTGAAGAAATACCAGATATACCGAGGACACCGCTATGTTTGTTTATAAGTACACGTCCTATTTGTGGGGATATTTTTTCTTTCTCAAGTATGTGGATAAAGGCACCCACATCCAGGTCCCCTGTTCTTGTACCCATGATAAGACCTTCTACAGGTGTCAGTCCCATTGAAGTGTCAACTGATTTTCCATTTTTTATAGCAGCAACAGAAGCACCATTACCCAGGTGGCAGGTAATGATTTTTTGATTTTCGTAGTCCACTCCCAAGAATTCAGCTGCTTTCATCGATACATACCTATGACTAGTGCCATGAAAACCATAGCGTCGTATTTTGTATAATTCGTATAGGGAGTAGGGCAGGGCATACATATAAGCATATTCTGGCATGGTCTGGTGGAATGCAGTATCAAACACTGCTACCTGTGGGACTTCTGGTAATAGAGCCTTAATGGCATAGATACCTTTTAGGTTGGCCGGGTTATGTAATGGTGCCAGATCACTAGTCTCCTCGATTTCTTTGATGACTTCATCTGTTATAAGAGCACTCTGTTTGAATTTTTCACCACCGTGTACCACCCTGTGGCCGACTGCAGAAATTTCGTTCAGGTTTTTTACTACACCATATTTATCGCTTTTGAGTATACCAAGTATATATTCTATAGCCATCTGATGGTCAAGTATGTCTCCTTCAAAGTGCACCTCAGGTTGTTGTGGACGTTGGTATTTTATTCTGGAACCTTTTATGCCTATTCTTTCGGCAAGTCCTTTGGCCAGAGCTTTCTGGTCTGTTGTATCTATGAATTGGAACTTAATTGAAGAGCTACCACTATTTAGTACTAGTATTTTCATTTTTTCTGGTTTTAAGGTTATTGACAACAAGTTGATTCCGAAATCACATGGGTATAAGCTATTCCAGTTTTGTGTCCATGTTCGTCATAGAAATAGAAACCACGGCCAACTTTACGGCCATAGTATCCTGCTCTATATAGGCGTCTGAGGATAGGAGATGCCTTGAATTTTTTATCTCCATATTCTTCGTAAAGATTGTCAAGCCAACGTATAAGACGGTCTATACCGATACGGTCTGCTAGCTCAAAAGGTCCCATAGGCAGGAGCATACTTTTGCGTGTTATGAAATCAATGTCTTCAATATTAGAGACCATTTCGGTAAGTATATTACATGCTTCGTTAATCATAGGAACAAAAGTCCTAACTGATACCAGTCCCAGAGATTCTGAGACCCGTACATAGTCTTTACCAACAAGGGTGACAAATTTCCGGACATCCTGGCATATTTCATCGGTGGTATAGATACTTCTAGCAACTTCGACCAGGGTTGATTCCCTTGCCGAGGTAGAGAAGTGCATAATAACACAACGCTCTGGATGCTCAAGGCCAGAAGCCATCTCAGTTATAGACAATGTTGCCGAATTTGTTGCGATTATTGTTTTTGGAGAAACATGTTTTTCTATTTCTTCAAATATTTTACGGTGTTTTTCAAGGGCAGAAAGCTTACTTTTCGTCGTAATAGTCTCAATTACTAGATCACAATTTTTTAAATCTTTGTAATCAAGAGATCCGTTAATTCGGGAAAGTATACTTCTCTTCTCAGAGCTAGTTAGACCCCAGTGTGCTATACGTTCGTCAAGCTCTATTTCTATATCTTTGAAAGCTCTTTGTATGAGTTCATCACTTAGCTCAACAAAAGTGACATTCATTCCCCGGCTTGCGAAAAGAATGGCCAGTTGTTGGCCTACTCTGCCGCATCCAACGATACCAATTTCGGAAAAGTCAGCTTTGGGTCTTTCCTTTGCCGATAAGGCAAAGTTATCGATTTTTTCTTTTATTATTTCTGCCATCTTTATAGGGGTTTTGTGTTAAAAGCCGTGCAAAAGTAGAGTTTATTTGTTTTTTTTATAGGTGAAAAAAAATTAAATTTTTAACGACGTACCTTTTTAGAGCATTTACTTCCGTTTTCATCGAATTGGACTGTATGTCCCCATCCGAGATCTATGTAGCATTCCACGCAATTTTTGTTAAAGATCATCTGGCATGCTTCAAGGCGTCCACCTTTAGTCCCTATCTGTACTACACTTTTGTTTTCCAAATTGCCAATAAACCAGTCATCAGTCGAGGAAACAAAAACTTTGTTAGGGTTCTTAAAAGGGATTACTTCAACATAACTGGTTCTGCGAGGCTCTCCAAATCTTGAAACTAAAAAGCCTTTGAGGAAAGCCTTTTTATATTCTTCGATAGGGATAGGATGGCGTATCCAACCTTGCTTTTTGTCGATCTGCACAAAAATATATTCATAATTGTCAGTAAACAGGTAAGCTTGATATTTTACATTCCTGGCTTTGGATATTACCAGGGTATCTGCTGTAGCCTCGAAAATACTGTCCAGGTCAGGACAATACTTAAATAGGTAGCAGTTTATCCCCGTATCAAAAAAGTATAAGTCTTGTGAGTTAAACAAATACTGGCCTGGTTCTAGGGTAAACTCCCAACGAAACTGGCCTGACCCAATAAAAGAGGTATGACTATTACTTACTGTAAAAGCTTCAAGAAAGAAAAACAGTGGTACCAGAAGAAGTATTTTCTTTAACATAGTATTTGGTTTTTAAATTCCTGTTTGCAATTGTAGAACACGCTTGGAAATATCTGCTTTGAGAGCATCTTTGAGGGATTGAAATAACTCATCTTTGTCAAAAGAGGTTAAAGGTTTCTTTTGCATTAACAACCGCTCGGCTACAAAGTAAAGGTTTTTAAAATGCTCTGAATCTATGCTCAAGCCAAGAGGCTGACTTATCTCATTAGAGCTCGTGAGAGCATAAAGGGACTCCAAGTATGGCTTTAGTATGGTTATGGCATTTTGTATTAATTCATCATAATTTATGTTTAAATTTTCACTTTTTATTATTTCAAAATCAAGTTTTTGACGTATAAATTTTTCGTATTCTGTTTCCATTTCACGGAAAAGATTTTTCAGATGTTTTTTAATTTTGCGTGTATGTGAAGATTCTTGAAGTAACTTAACCAGCAACACAATTAAAATTACTAGAATAAAAATCGAGA
>JALWNS010000309.1 GCA_027083655.1 Bacteroidales bacterium
TCCCCAGTTTGTTATATCATCTGCTACATTGGCCAATCCGCAGGAATTTGCCCATAATCTCACGGGGCTTGATTATGAACTGGTTGATGAAGACGGATCACCCAGGGGACGGAAGTTTTTTGTGTTTTACAATCCATTTTTTGACAAAGACAAAATCCTGGAAGCTTCTGCCCATGAGGAGACGGCGCGGCTAATGGCCCGTTTTGTTTATCATGGGCTAAAGACATTGGCCTTTAATGTATCGCGGCGTATGGCCGAGCTGGTAGCCCGCCGTACACGTAGCCTGCTAAAAAAATTTCCACAGTTGGCAGAAAAAATCACTGCTTACCGTTCTGGCTATTTGCCATCGGAGCGGCGACAGATAGAGAATGATTTTAAACAAGGCCGCATACTTGGAGTAGCTGCAACCAATGCACTGGAGCTAGGAATAGACATTGGTGACCTGGACTCCGTGATAATTTCAGGTTATCCAGGCACGGTTATTTCCACATGGCAGCAGGCAGGACGTGCTGGCCGCAGGCAGAATGATTCTATTGCCGTTCTGGTCGCTTTTCATGATAAGCTTGACCAATATTTCATGCGTTATCCGCAGAAATTCTTTGACCGTCCACATGAGCATGCTATTGTGGACCTGCGCAATCCTTATATCTCCACAGGACATATTTTGTGTGCAGCGGCAGAGATGCCTTTGAGCCAGAAAGACGAAGAATTTTTCCCTCCAGAGGTACTGTCCAATGCATTGGAGACACTCAGGCAGGAGGGATTGGTACGCCAAACAACACGGGGCTGGATCTACACAGGCCGTTCCACACCAACACAGATAGTAGGTCTGACAAATATTTCATCCAACCAGTATAAAGTCGTTGTTGAAGGCCGCGTACTTGAGACCCTGGACGAGGGGCAAGCCTTCCGCGAAGCACACAAAGGCGCGGTGCTCCTGCACCAGGGAGAAACATACATTGTACAAGATTTTGATCTGGACAGGCGGATTATCACTGCTACTAAGCAAGACGTGGATTATTATACGCAGCCGCTTAAGACCTCTGACGTCAGGATAATAGATACATTGCACAGGCGCCGTATTGGCCAGGTGGAGCTGTTTTTTGGTGAGTTGGAGGTAACCAACAAGTATGAGGCTTATAAGATCAAAAAAGGTGACCAGGTGCTGGGCTATGGCGAGCTTGACTTGCCTCCTATTGTTTTCCGCACTAATGGCCTGTGGTTTACATTGCCTGTAGACCTGAAGGACAAGATATGGGAGAGGCACACGACGCGCCAGGCCTCTATACCTATGCTAAAGAATATGCCTGTGTTCTATGACGCTAGCAATGAGATATTTGCAGGAGGCTTGCATGGCGTAGAGCATGCTTTTATCGGCACAATGCCATTTCATGTCATGGCCGACCGCTGGGACATTGGCGGACTGTCCACAATTAACCATCCAGACACTGGCGAGCCCTCCATTTTTGTTTATGACGGTTATGAGGGCGGTATCGGGCTCGCCGAGAAAGCTTTTTACCTCTTTGAGCAGATTATCCAGATGACGCATGAACTGGTGGCTGGTTGTGAATGTGAGGATGGTTGCCCTGCGTGTATCATGTCTCCAAAATGTGGCAATGACAACCGTCCGCTGGACAAGCAAGCATCTGTCATGATTCTTGAGTATATCAGGGGGCAGATAGGCTAATGGCAAAAGGTGTATTGCCTAGATAAAGTATGCTTTCTTTAGAATTCGTATATCAATGTTATACAACTCACTATTTTGGCCTGTTAAATTTGTGAGTTTATATCTGGTATGTTAATTAAGGTAATTTTGTATGCTATGGGTTTTGTAAAGAGCCTAATTCTTCTGTTCTATTATCCTTTCGTACATGGGGAACAAAACTATTTCCTCGCTTTGTATCCTGACTTTAAGTCTGACCAGAAGCCCTACTATCTCGTCCTTATATAAGTTAATATCATTACCGGTGCTTTTACTTTTGAATAACTTGTAATATTTTTTGATCTGAGTACTCAAAGAGGTGATATCATCATGGAAAACTTCTAATGTCAGTCTAACAACATCATTCTTTTTAGCCTCTTTGAACAAAGAGCTATATAATTCCTTTTCCTCGGTTTGCAGGTGTTTTACTAGCTTGTCTTTGAGAATGTCTAAATATTCTTCGTTTTTAGGATCCTCCAATAAGGCATCAACATACTTAACTAGATCCTTGTGTTCATCTTTTAGTCTATCAATTATGTTGTTTCCCATGGGTCCTGTATTGAAAATTATATCTGGCAAAATTATAAATTGTTATTAATCAGACAAAAAATAATTGTAAAAATTAGTAATAACAGTTCACTGTTTTACAACAAATTTTTTCATGAGCATCAAATTTCATTTTCAATCGAAAAATTAGAAGTTCAGGATTTTGTTTACATTTTTGAATGTGTTTTTCATATCATTGAAAGTTATAAAAAATACTCTTTATTTAATCTCAGAGAGCCGCTTATATAGAGGAAAAAGTATTATTTCTTCTGTACGTATACGGATTTTTAGCTTTATTAGAAGACTAATTAACATAGACCGTAATTGTTGTTCTTTTCTCAGGTCTTTATTTTTATAATTTTTGTAGAATTCACTGAGTTGGTCTGATACATCCATTATATCTTGTTTAAAAATATCCAGTGTTAGTCTAACTATTTCATTGTCTTTGGCCTTTTGCAATAAAGGTCCGTATAGGTCTTTGTCTTCTTTTTCGAGATGTTGCATTAATTTTGTGATAAAAATTTCCAATGTTTCACTATCGTAGGGGTTTTCCAGTAGAATGTCTGCGTATTGTACCAGTTTTTTGTGTTGTCTTATTAACAGGGTGATTGTTTTAAGCATATTATAACTATTTATACTTGTTGTGTTTACTTTATAAAGAAACTAATAGTTTTAATGGCTTTGTTGCCTACTTTATCTGTAACTTCTACATTGATAGTGTTTTCGCCTGTTTTGAAACCTGTGATATAATTGCTGTATGGTATTTTCTGTCCTCCATTGAGAGAATAAAATATGGTACTAGTACCAGTGAAGTCATCTATAAATGATAAAAACAATTTAGTGTTTTGAGTGTAGACAGGCAGGGAGTCTTTTTGTCCAATTGGAGGTATATCAAAGCTATAGGTAATTTTAGGAGGTTCTTTGTCTAGGAAAATAGTAAAAGTGGCAATGTTTCGGTTATTAACATTATCATAGCCAATAATGTTGACTTTGTGTAATCCGTGATTAATATCAGCGAGAGTAAATGGTCTTTCGTATGGATGCTCTGTTTTACTATTATCAAGGTAATAAGAAATTGATTTTACACCAGATTCAGGATCGCTAGCATTGAGTATGATTTTTGTCCGGGGTGAAATAAAGATTGTATCAGACCTTTTATATTTATCTCCTTGTATTGTATAGCTTAGTTTAGGCCCACTCAGGTC
>JALWNS010000310.1 GCA_027083655.1 Bacteroidales bacterium
GTGCTTGATAACTCTGCCATGCTTGCTCTAGTAGCTTTTTCTCATCAGTGGTCAGGTCTGTTGGAATTCTGTATTTTACCCTGACGTAGAGATCTCCATATTTGCCACTCTTCTCATAGATCGGCACACCCAGCCCCCTGAGACGCAGGGAATGACCATAAGGCACCCCTTGTGGTATTGGTACAACTACCTCTTTACCGGCAAGTGTACGAAGCTTAGCTTTGCCTCCTAGCATTACCTTGAACACGTTGACCTCAATATCTGTGTAAAGATCATCACCTTTGCGCTCAAATGTGGGATGTGGCAATATTTCTACTCTCACGTAGAGGTCGCCGGGTTGTCCGCCTGGTACTGGACTAGGTTGCCCCTTGCCTTTTATGCGCAAAAGCTGGTTATGCCGTACACCAGGTTTGAGCTTTATTCTAAGCTTTTGTCCATTAACAATTATTATTCTTTCGGTACCAGTATATGCTTCGCTAAGTGTTATCTCTGCGCGGGCGTATATATCCTCGCCCTTTGTCTGGCGTTGTTTATGGCGACTCTTGCTACGTCCCATACCTCCAAAAAACTGCTTAAAGAACTCAGAGAACCCTCCTGTGCCGAAATTACCAAACAGGTCTCCCAGGTCAAAGTCTTCGTCCATTGTTGTGTAATAATAACCCTGGCCCCCACCGGCATTAAAACCTCCGAAATCACCAAATCCCATAGAAGGACCACGGCCGCCATTGTATATCATGTCATATTTCTTGCGTTTCTCCGGATCGCTTAGCACATCATAAGCTTCGGCTATATCCTTGAATTTCTCCTCTGCCTGTTTATCTCCGGGATTTTTATCTGGATGATATTTAATAGCCAACTTCCTGTAAGCCTTCTTTATCTCGTCAATACTAGCATCTGGACTAACTCCCAGTATTTTGTAATAATCTTTAAACTGCATATTCGCTTCGTTTTTTTGTGTTTAACAAACAGAAAACAATTTTATTGTTTTACAACTTTTTAAAGTACAAAGATTTTTGTTTTTGGTCAAAAAAATTCTAAATTTGCAGACTGCAAATAAACAAGAAATTTGTCTAAAAAATCGCATAACCATGAAAAAAGGTATTCATCCAAAGGACTATCGCCTGGTAGCATTCAAAGACATCTCTAATGGCCATGTGTTTATCACACGCTCTACTGCTAAGACCAAAGAGACTATCGAGATCGACGGTGTTGAATATCCGTTGGTAAAGCTTGAAATATCTAACACCTCACACGGTTTCTTCACAGGTAAAAAGAAGCTTATCGACACAACTGGTCGTGTTGATAAATTCTACAAACGCTACCAGCAGTTTAACAACAAGTCAAACAACGAGTAAACCAGCGGTTATTAACTCCTTTTCATATACTCTGCCGCTTCTACAGTGGCAGAGTATTTTTTTATCAAAGAACCTCAAACAATCAATATGTTTCCTAAGTCATCTGCAAATAAGACCAAAAACCTCAAGATTAACATCTTGACCCTGGGCTGTTCTAAGAACACCTATGATTCCGAACAGCTGGCCACCCTGCTCAACAAAAACAATGCAAAAATAGAATTCATTGACAATCCGTCACAAGCCACAGGTGAGGCTATAATTATCAATACTTGTGGTTTTATCCTTGATGCTAAAGAAGAGAGTATAGCAGCCATTCTCGACGCTATAGAAGCCAAAAACCAAGGCAAAGTAAAAAAGGTGTTTGCCATGGGCTGCCTGGTCGAAAGATACAAAAAGGAGCTAACTGACGAAATGGCAGACGAAGTTGACGGTTTTTTTGGTGTTAATGACATGCCACAAATATTGCAATCACTCGGCCTCGATCCCAAGAAAGAATTACATGGCGAGCGCCTCCTCTCCACTCCTTCACATTTTGCTTTTCTTAAAATAGCCGAAGGCTGCGACCGAAAATGTGCTTTTTGTGCGATTCCTCTGATACGGGGCAAACACAAATCACAACCTTTCGAACAGGTAATAGAACAAGCACAATACCTGTACTCAATTGGTGTAAAAGAGCTAATCCTTATTGCACAGGATACAACATACTATGGCATAGACCTGTATGGTAAACAACGGTTAGCAGAGCTTCTGGAGCAGCTGGCAAAGATTGGTTTCCCATGGATACGCCTGCATTATGCTTATCCTACCTCATTCCCTATGGAGGTGTTGGATGTAATGAAAAACTACCCAAACATCGTACATTACCTGGATATTCCTTTCCAGCACATAAGCGATAAGATGCTCAAGATGATGAGGCGTGGTCACACTAGCAAAGACATTTACAGGATTATAGAAACATTCCGCAAAGAAATACCAGACATTGCTATCCGTACTGCATTCATAGTAGGTCATCCGGGCGAGGAAGAAGAAGATTTCCGCGAGCTAGTGCGTTTTGTCGAAGAAATGAAATTTGACCGTGTAGGCGTATTCACTTATTCACACGAAGAAAACACCTATGCCTGGCAGCATTACCAGGATGAGATAAACGAAGAGATAAAGCAACAGCGTGCAGCCGAGCTGATGGCCCTGCAGCAAAACATATCCCTGGAGAAAAACCAGCAAAAAGTCGGCACCATACAAAAAGTGCTCATAGACAGAAGGGAAGGCAATTATTTCATTGGCCGCACACAGTACGATTCTCCTGAGATTGACAACGAAGTACTGGTAGAAGCAAGACACGACATTAAAATAGGCGAATTTTACGATGTCAAGATTTACGACGCAATGGAGTTTGACTTGTTCGCAGTTTTGAACGTATGATTATTTGAAATCAATCTTTCCTTGAAAGTAAAAACCGCAGAAACGCCGTCGGTGGTACGGGCTAAGTCCGTATTTCATTATAGCCTGGCGATGCTCGCGCGTGCCATAACCTTTGTTTTTGTACCAGTTATACTGTGGATACTCCTGGTGTAATTTCTGCATATACTCATCACGGAAAGTCTTGGCTAGTATAGAAGCAGCGGAAATACAAGCATAGCGAGCATCGCCACCTACTACTGTTTTATACTCGATATCGCCGAAAGGTTTAAAACGGTTTCCATCCACAAGAATAAGCCCCGGCTTGATACTGAGCTTTTCCAGAGCCTTATGCATGGCTAAAATTGTAGCATTAAGTATATTTATTGTGTCAATGGTGTCATTGTCCACACTAGCCACAGCCCAGGCTATAGCATTTTCTATAATGTAATCCCTGAGAATAAGACGTTTTTTCTCACTCAGTTTCTTAGAATCATTCAACAAAGGGTGGTCAAAGTCCAATGGTAGGATCACGGCTGCGGCAAACACAGGTCCTGCCAACGGTCCTCGGCCTGCTTCGTCCACACCTGCTATGATTTCATCGTCTGGATAGCGGCTAACGTCCATGTCTCGCAATTTTATATATGATAATCATACCAGCCTCTTGCCAGGCAAGCATGCATAAAGCACCTTGC
>JALWNS010000311.1 GCA_027083655.1 Bacteroidales bacterium
CAGCCTTGACACTTTATCTTTTCTTTTTCTTTTTATCTATGATTTTTACCACCCGGAAACCATAGTAAAAGGTTTTCAAGCTAGGCTTTGGCCCATCCCGTTGTGTGACACGGCAATATTCGTCGTAATAGTACCAACACCCGCCACGGATCACCCTGTACATAGATTCAGGGTGTAAAACAGGGTCTTTTTGTGTACGTGAAGGGTATTGACCATAGCCATCGAGGCACCATTCAAAGGCATTGCCACTCATGTCATATAGTCCAAGCTCATTTGGCTTAAGCATGCCTACTGGGCGTGTACCTTTCTCATAGGTAGTTTCGTCAAACCATGCCACTTCTTTAACGTTATTACTACCGGCATATTCATAGCCATGTGATTTTTGACCACCTCGTGCTGCGTATTCCCATTGAGCCTCTGTTGGGAGTGTATATGTTTCACCGGTGATTTGTGAAAGCCACTTACAATAAGCCATAGCATCATACCAGCTGACATTGACAATAGGATGGTTATCCCGCCATATCCATTTGCCGACATTGGGATGTTCGTCATACCACATAGGGTCAGGTTCGGATGGGAATTTACGGCCAGTAGCCTCGCAGAATTGGCGGTATTGTTTGACGGTAATCTCGTATTTGCTAATGTAAAAGTCACTTAGGATAACTTTGTGAACGGGTTTTTCATCGTCATAACCATCATTACTTCCCATCATGAAAGAACCGCCTTTGACAAATACCATTTCAGGCAGGTCGTAATTGGGTTTTTGTTGTGCCCAAAGGTTTAATGAAACTGTTGTTAGTAGTAAAATAAGTACTTTTTTCATGTGCCCGGAATTAGAGTTTAAGGCAAAATTCGAGGCTGTGCTACTTTTTATCTTATTGTGTAAGTATTAGTTGGTAAATAATAGCATTGTTGTATATTCTGCACATCTTATATGTTGAGCAGTTTTTGAACTGAGGACAGCCCCGCAGGTAATAATTATTTAGCATTTCGCACTATTCTGAAACCATAATTAAAGTTAGTGTAGCTTGGTTTGGGTCCATCACGGCTAGTGACAGTAGAGTATTCTGGTCTGTAATGCCATCCACCGCCGCGTATAACTTTATATCCTGTAGGTCTTTCGTTAACGGGATTATCCACAGGGCTATTCTGGTAAAACATTGGCGAATACCAGTCATAACACCATTCCCAGACATTACCTGTCATATCGTATATACCCAATTCGTTAGGCATTTTAAGTCCTACAGGACGGGGACCAGTGAGGAAGGTGGTTTCATCTAGCCAAGCAACATCTGCGTAGTCATTACTTCCGCTAAAAATGTAATTATGGGACTTTTGTCCTCCGCGTGCTGCATATTCCCATTCTGCTTCGGTAGGCAAACGAAACCCGTTTTTGGTAAAATCACAGTAAATACCACCGTCTTTTTCGTAATAGCATTTTTCATAGCCAAGTTTTTCACTAAGCCAGTTACAGTAAGCAATTGCATCGTACCATGTAACATGTTGCATGGGGAGGTTGTCTTTCCATCCCCACCATTTTTTTCCTGTTTTTTCATAATATGCTTTTACGCCGGGATGCCCCTGGAACCAAGTCGAATCAGGAGGTTCTGGCATGCGATGTTCGCGGAAAGCACTAAATTCGTTGAAACTCTTGTCATTAATGAATTGTTTGTATTCTTTGACCGTAACTTCATATTTGCTAATGTAAAAACTATGTAATCTTACTTTGTGTGGAGGCTTCTCATCTGGATCACCTTTGTATGGTCCACTTGTACGGGGGTTACCCATCATGAAGGTGCCTCCTTTGACAAAAACCATTTGTGGCTCAATCTGTGCCAGTGCAGAAAAGAAGCTACCTAGAAAGATTATAAAAAGAAGGTGTTTGAGGTTCATAAAAGTTAATTTTTTAATATTTGTTTTGTTCAAAAATACTGAAAGATTTGCAAAAAGTTATATTTTTAAAATTTTAATTTCAACGCGCCTGTTAAGTCTCCTTCCTTTCTCTGTTCTATTGGAAGCTTCGGGTCTGGTGAAGCCGTATCCTTTAACATCTAGCCGGTTAGGGGCGATACCGTGTTTGATAAGATAATCAGCCACGGCTTGTGCACGCTTTTGTGATAGTTGCATGTTGTATTCATAAGTTCCAATACTATCTGTGTGTCCGGATATTTCCACAATTATTTTAGGATTATTTCTCAAAAAACGCACCACCTTTTCTAATTCTACGTAAGATTCAGGTTTTAGATGATAAGAGTTTGTTTCGAAGAAAATATTATGTAGCTTTATCACTTGCTCAGGCTTGATAGGATACAACTTGACATTAACGTAAACGAATTTTTTCCCACCATTTGTATCAAGCGTGGAAAAGTTTTTTGATTCAAAGGTATAACCCTGCTTTTCTGCGAAAAAGGCAAAATTTCCCATTGGTATACTTATCAAGAAACTGTCTGTATTGCTTGTGTAATAAACCTGGTTTGTATTCAGGTCAACAATTGAAATTTTTGCTTTAAGGGGTTTTTGCGTAGCACCGTCAGTACAGGAACCTACCAGGAATAAAGTAGGATTAGGTCTAGCGTCTTTGTATAATTTGAATTGGTAAATATCGTGGTTACCTCCTTGCTGGGATGAGAAGAGGGCTGTATCACCCAAGGCGGTGACTACCATCCGTACATCGTCTTTTTCTGTGTTAATAGGATAACCAAGGTTAACAGGTTTTGTCCAATGTCCGTCTACATATCGCGAGAAGAATAAGTCGTAGCCTCCCATTCCAGGGAGATAATCAGATGCAAAGTAAAGAGTGTTGTTGTCAAAGTGCAAAAAAGGGCTCATTTCATTCCCGGGCGTATTAATCGAGTCTCCCAGATTACGCAGGTGGGACCATTTGTCGCCAATGTAATCAACCACCCATATATCTAATTTGCCTTTGCCACCAGGCCTGTTACTGACGAAATAAAGCGTCTGGCCATTGTTAGCCAGGCATGGTTGGGATTCCCAGTATTCTGTGTTAATTGGTTCAGGGAGTTTTTGGGGTGAAGTCCATTGTCCGTTTTCATATTTAGTGATATATAGATCACATCCATCAGATTGTGTACAACGGGTAAAGATCATGATTTTACCGTCCGGGCTAATACTACAGGCACCTTCTTGTGCCCTCGTGTTAATACTTTTAAATGGTTGTGCCTCTGTCCAGGTATTTCTTTTTTTCTGTGAAAAGAAGATGTTTTCGTCTTTCTGCCTTCTGGTAAAGAACAATTTGCCTCTAGCACTAATATCTGGGAAATATTCGTCCCATTGTGTATTGATTTGTGAAGGTAACTTTTGTTCGGAGTATGGTACAGGATGTGAATAAGCATAATCACGGAATAAAGCTACCTCGATCATGTGTAACGTTTTAGCCGAATCTTTAGCCTTACCTGTGGCAAGGTATTTTTGCAGGTCATTAG
>JALWNS010000312.1 GCA_027083655.1 Bacteroidales bacterium
GCCGTACACCACGCTCTAACCCTGCTACTTACACAAAAGTTTTTACACATATAAGACAAATATTTGCGCAGACACCTGTGGCGAAAATCAGGGGCTACACGCCCAGCACTTTTTCTTTCAATGTCAAAGGTGGTAGATGCGAAGCTTGCAAAGGAGCAGGTGTCAAGGTTGTAGAAATGAAGCTCATACCTGATGTTTACGTCACCTGCGACGTATGCGGAGGCAAACGTTATACACCCGAGACACTGGAGGTCAGATACAAGGGCAAAACAATTGCTGATGTATTGGATATGACTATCAATCAAGCCATTGAATTCTTTGAAAATCATCCCAAGGTCCTTTCTATCTTGCAGGCACTCAAGGATGTAGGCCTGGGGTACATAAAGCTGGGACAGAGCTCTACAACACTCTCAGGAGGCGAGGCACAGAGAATAAAGCTTGCGGCAGAGCTTGCCAAAAAAGCCACAGGCAAAACTTTATACATTTTGGACGAGCCCACTACTGGTATGCACTTTGACGATATCCTGAAACTACTCAACGTACTGCACCGCCTTGTTGACATGGGCAACACAGTTATTGTCATAGAACATAACCTTGATGTAATAAAAAATGCAGACTGGATAATAGACCTGGGGCCAGAAGGAGGCCGACATGGTGGCGAGATAGTCTGCCAGGGCACACCCGAAGACCTGGCCAGGTGCAAGAAAGGCTACACAGGGAAATTCATAGCACATGTTCTGGGGAAAACACAAAGTCAGAAGACTTAATTTGTCATGATTGATAGATTTTTGATAATTTTAAAATAAAAAAATTATGAGAAAAAAGCTTTTTGCAGTTCTGTCTATAATACTGGTTTTCTTTGCAATTGTTAGCATTGTCAGTTTTGGAATTTTTTTATTGAAAAAGTACAGTACCAATGAGCTTGACAAGCTATCCAAAAGTTTACAAATATCCGGGTATATTTTTACTGCATCCTTAGGTTCACTCGCATTGCTTAAATATTGGGATTCTGTGGCAGATAAGAAAGAAGCCACCTATTGGAATAAATACCAGACACTTAACAAGTTGTATGATGAATTTACCCGTCAAAATGCCAAAATGATAATAACCTTTGAATGGCCACACAAATTCAAAAAAATAGAAGAACTCTGCCAGAAAGAAGCAGAATATGATATTAACAATGTCAACATTAACGACGAAGAGATCAAGATTTTAAAAGAACTTGACAACTTTCTGGACTTCTTTGAGAACTTATATTATGCAGTTGAGAAAAAAATTCTCTACTACGAAGACATCAAAGTCTTTTTTCACTATTACATTAACCTGCTCGCCGAAGTCCTTGATAACAAAGACAATGTTTATTTTAACAAATATGTTGATAACTATTTTTACAACATCAAGACATTGATAAACGAGTACATAAGCAAGTTCCCCCACAAAAGGTAGATTAATAGCTATTTCCAACTACTTTTTGGAGCCTGCAATCTAGCTGGGTATGTTATAAAACACATGTTTTTCGCAAGGCTATGTACAAAAATATATGTATTCCCCGTTTACCAGATAACACAAATTTAACTTTTAACGTTATGGCAAATATTAAATTTCTGAAATTCTCGGCACTACTGATTTTTATGTTTATTCTAATCTTTGCTTCTAGTTGTAAAAAGAAGCTACCTCCTCCAGACCAGAACCACACAACCTACTACGTATCACCAGATGGCGACGATAGCAATGATGGCTTGACAGAAGCGACAGCTTGGCGTACCATTAGCTATGCTGCTTCGTCAGAGAGCCCTGTTAACGCCGGCGATACTGTGTACATTAAAGCTGGTGATTATGGTGCAGAAGACATTTTTATAGAAAAAAATTTCCAACCAGACGCACCAAGAATTTTATTCATCGGTTATAAAGAAAGGCCTGGTGACCTTGATGAGTTGCCTTTTGAATACGGCGATGACTTAGACCCTTCGGTTATGCCACTGATCAATCCAGGCGACAGGACAAAGGGCGAGGGTATTAATATCTCGGACAGCTATAACATCACCATCAAAAACATACAAATAGGTAATAGCCTGGTAGGCATAACGGTTTGGAATAGCGAACCTATTGATAATGGCATAGTGCTAGAAAATATTTACTTCAAGAACATAGGTTGGGAATATTCTACAGCCATAACAATGAAAGAAGCTAACAACAACACTATACGCAATTGTCTGATCGTCAATACCACAGGTGCGGGCATGGATATTTGGGGAGACAACAACCTGATAGAGGATTGTAAAATATACAGTAATGAGAGCGAGCCCGTAGGAGATGGAACTTTTACCTCTATGGACTATTACCTGGTACTCAAAGGCAATTACAATACTGTCCGCAACTGCTACGCAGAGAGAGACGGTGATCTGGAAGATGTGGGACATGGATTTGAGATAAAAGAGAGTGGCGAGTATAACTTGTTTGAAAACTGCACTGTAAAAAACATGATAGCCGGGTGCTTTAGTGTTCGCTGGGCTGATGTTCAAAATAATGAATTCCGCCACTGCACGGCACTTGGCGGTGTGTCTGACGACGTAAGTGCTTTTATGATACGCGAAGGAGCTAGTAATAATGTGTTTAATTCCTGTGTTGCAGAAAATTGCCAGGCAGGAGTTAGATACATATTGGCTGGGGAAGACGAGGACTACTGCGGTCAGAACAATGTTTTTAACAACTGCATCATACGTAATGCAGAATGGGCTATTGACTTTAACTCGTACTATTACAATAGTGCACCGGCAGATAATAACATTCTGGCCAACTGTGTTATTGATGGTGCACAGTATCTGGTAAATAGCGACCGCCCTAACTCGGGTAATAAATTGGTTAACTGCATCATCACGAACGTAAGCAACTACTCAATAGGTGATTACCAAACAAATCTTGAGTTCTTGTACAATGATTTTTTCAATAATGGCTTTGCGACACCGTCAGGTACAGGCAATATTTCTGCCGATCCTTTGTTCGTGGCAGCCTTGTCTGGTGATTACCATTTACAAAGCGGCAGTCCATGTATAGATGCAGGCACCAGCCAGTACGCCCCAACGACTGATTTTGAAGGAACAACCCGTCCACAAGGTTCTGGATATGACATAGGTGCTTACGAATATCACTAAGCTGTTTTATTGCTTGGGCATGGAGGCCAAAAACGGGGTGCCTGAGGCACCCCGTTTTTGCTTTGCCGGGTATAAGTACACACCACAGGAACGTAGAAAATATACCAGTTACCAAAAAAATAAAAACTTTATTCCCTGCAAGGAACCTTCGGCACGCTTGCATGGAAATTGAAAATATCACTAACCTAGCTTCTTGCTTGGGCATGGAGGCCAACATCGGGGTGCCTGAGGCACCCCGATGTTGTTTTGTCGTGTATAAGTACATTCCAGAGG
>JALWNS010000313.1 GCA_027083655.1 Bacteroidales bacterium
CTATTAAATTCCGTAAAGAATGGAAAAAGATTTGAAAAAACTTTTTGCAGAGAAGGGTCTTAAAATGACTATTCAGAGGGTGGCTATACTGGAATATTTAATGAAAACCAAAACGCACCCATCTGCCGAGATGATTTACGAGCATATACGTAAAAAGTATCCGACTATTACCCTTAGCACTGTTTACAATACTTTAGAAACGCTTGTAAACAAGGGTATTATCAAAAAGATACCGACATTTTCTGGTATTTCCCGTTATGATGCAGATCTAGAGCCACATATTCACATTGTTATGGGCTCAGACAAGAACGTTAAGATTAAAGACATTTATGACCAGGAGCTTATTCATCAAATTCGTGAGGAAGTTGCACAAAAATTAAACCTCAACGTAGATGATAGCAATATTTATCTGATTATTGAGGATCAGGGACAGTAATTTGTTTACTGTTTGTGCACTGCTTTGTAAACATCAACACATTTTGTGAGTATTTCTTCTACTTTATTCATTTGTAGTTGGCTAGCTGCATCACTCAGTGCTTGGGCAGGATTTGGATGAACTTCCATAAATAATCCATCTGCACCTGTAGCAATAGCAGCCAGGGCTATTGTTTCTATCATAGATGGGTCACCGCCTGTCACACCTGCTGTTTGATTAGGTTTTTGAACAGAATGTGTACTATCTACTACAACGGGGACGCCTAATGATTTCATTATTGGAACAGAACGGAAATCTACGACTAAGTCATGATAACCAAAAGTAGTGCCTCTCTCTGTTAATAATACATTCTTGTTGCCTGTGGAATAAACCTTCTCTACGGCAAAGCGCATTGCTTCGGGGGACATAAATTGTCCCTTTTTTATATTCACAGGTTTACCAGTACGTCCCGCAGCCAATAGTAAATCTGTCTGACGGCAGAGAAAAGCTGGTATTTGCAAATAATCAACAAATTCCGCAACCTCACCGGCTTCCCAACTTTCGTGTATATCTGTAATCACTGGTACATCAAACTCCTTGCGTACACGTGCCAATATACGCAAAGCCTCAGCGCGGTCTATACCTGTAAAACTATCTAATTTTGTCCGGTTGGCTTTTTTATATGAAGACTTAAAAATTAGCTTAATACCTAATTTGTCTGTTACTTTTTTAAGATGCTCAGCTACAGTAAAAACTAACCTTTCGTTCTCTATTACGCATGGTCCTGCTATCAAGAAAAACATAAATTATTGCTATTTTGTTTGGTTATTCTTGGGTTTGGTTGAGAGCACATCAACGCTATTACGCTTCTGTATAGCCCGTGATTTACGTCCCAGGTAGCCTGCATGATGCCGCTTGGCATATTCCTCAGGGGTAAAACCTATCCTCTCAATCATTAGAGAAACCAGAATATCGCCAATGACTGTCATTGTCGTTGTAGAAGTAGTAGGTGTTAGTCCTAAAGGACATACCTCACGGGGGCCTCCTGTGTATAAAAACGCATCTGCACTTTGAGCCAGAATACTCTTTGGATTACCAGATATAACTATTTTAGGTATGGATGCCCCGTCGAATAATTTCTCTACTAGATCCAACAACTGTATTATCTCTACTGTCTTTCCGGAATTCGAAACCAGGAGAAGCACATCATTGGGCTGGACAACCCCCAAATCTCCATGCTGTGCATCACTGGGATGAAGGAAAACAGCTGGCGTGCCGGTTGAGCTAAAAGTTGTTGCTATATTAAGGGCAATCTGGCCAGCTTTACCCATTCCACTAGCTACAAGCTTGCCATGGCGTTCATGTACACGTTCATATATTATTTCGATGGCTTTCTCATAATCCTCTGTTATTGGTATATCAAGTATTGCCTTTGCTTCGTAGCGTATTATACGCTTTATTTTATTCTCTATCTCCTCTTTCATTTTTTAGGTTTTTCTAGTATAAGCCTTAGCTGCTTAGCTAATGTATCTTTCAAGTCTTTACGGTGCACTATATAATCGAGGAAGCCATGTTCCAGGAGAAATTCTGACCTCTGAAATCCCTCTGGCAAATCACGGCCAATTGTTTGACGTATAACACGAGGTCCGGCAAAACCTATTAATGCCCCAGGTTCTGCTATATTAATATCGCCCAACATTGCAAACGAAGCAGTAACTCCACCTGTGGTAGGATCTGTCATAACAGAAATATAAGGTAGCTTAGCATCTGCTAACTGTGTCAATTTTGCTGCTGTCTTAGCCATCTGCATGAGTGAGAATGCAGCCTCCATCATTCTGGCTCCACCAGAGCGACTTATTATTATCAAAGGCATTTTATGCTCTATGCAATAATCAATTGCACGTGCGATTTTCTCGCCAACAACAGATCCCATTGAACCGCCAATGTACTCAAAATTCATTCCTGCTATTACAACATCCAGACCGTCGAGCTTTCCAGTAGCTACAGTGATAGCTTCCTTAAGCCCTGTTTTTTTCTGTGCATCCTGAATACGGTCAGTATAACGCTTCCGGTCAACAAAGTTCAATGGGTCTGCAGGTAGGAGGTTCTCAAATAACAATTCATATTGGCTATTGTCAAACAAAAAATTAAAATAATCAACAGTAGGAATCCGGTCATGATAACCACAATTCTGACAAACACCTAGATTCTCCTTATGCTCAATCATTGTGACAATTGTCTTACACTGTGGACACTTAAACCATAACCCTTCCTTCATTTCCCTACGTTGTGAGGATGGGGTAATTATACCCCTTGTCATACGCTGAAACCAATTACTCATTGGCAAAATTTTAAAATTAAAATGGCCATTTTTTAACCATAGGCCACCACGGTAAAATTAAAACTTTTTCCTATGCTAAAAAAATTTTGCAAACTTTTTAACTGACACTGCCTTTTAAAGACTATAACACAATTAGTTAACCATCAAAGACCTGTATAAACACAATTTGACGAAAAATTTCACATAAAATGGAAACATAAAAACACCTCAGGCAGGGCAACTATTCTACTTTAGTCCCAATAATGTCCCGATGGTCAAAAAAAAGAGCCCGCAACCATTAGAGGCTGCGGGCTCTGTGTGATGTTGGTCGGGATGGGAGGACTTGAACCTCCGACCTCCACATTATCAGTGTGGCGCTCTAACCAGCTGAGCTACATCCCGTCGCTCACAAAAGCAATGCAAAAATATATGTTTGAAAAAAAAACTCCAAATTTTTTTCTAGAAAAATTTCTTAATTACGCCCCACTCTTACTAATACACTAAAAACCAATAACATAACACTCGTTATAACTATAGCCAAGGCCACAGACAAATGATCTGCCAGAGCCCCTATTATTAACGAAATAATGGCTGTAAGCAAAGTCTTTAGCTGATTTTGTGTCGAAACACCAGAAGCAAAAATCTCTGTTCTGAAAATCTTATTCAAATACGCCACAGATAT
>JALWNS010000314.1:0-2974 GCA_027083655.1 Bacteroidales bacterium
TAGATTTTCAAGTACCTTTTTGTTAACAACTTGCATGCTAACACGCTCGACAAAATCATAAATATCTTTGAAAGGGCCACGCTCCTGCCGTTCCCTGACAATCTCTTCGGCGGCATGTTCACCCACACCCTTAATAGCAGCCAGGCCAAAGCGTATAGCACCTTCCTTGTTAACAATGAAGCGGTCTATACTTTCATTCACATCCGGGCCAAGCACAGGGATATTCATCCTGCGGCACTCATCCATAAAGAGCCCAACCTTCTTGATATCATTTACATTACGGCTTAGCACTGCCGCCATATATTCGGCCGGGTAATGAGCCTTGAGATAACCTGTCTGATAAGCCAGGTAAGCATAACAAGTAGAGTGGGATTTATTGAAAGCATAAGAAGCAAACTTTTCCCAGTCATTCCAAATTTTTTCGGCCTTATCAACGGGGATCCCATTTTTCTTACAACCTTCTAGGAATTCTGGTTTAAGCTTATCGATAATTTCCTTTTTCTTTTTACCCATGGCCTTACGCAGGTTATCAGCCTGGCCACGGCTAAAACCTGCCAATTTCTGGGACAGAAGCATGACCTGCTCTTGATAAACAGTAATACCATAGGTATTTTCTAATATTTCCTTCATTTGTGGCAGGTCATATTCTATTTTTTTCAATCCTTGCTTACGTGCAATAAATTCGGGTATATAATCCATAGGCCCGGGGCGGTAAAGGGCATTCATAGCTATGAGGTCATCAAAGCGGTTAGGCTTCAGTTGTTTGAGGTATTTACGCATACCTGCAGACTCAAACTGGAACAGGCCAATAGTCTCACCACGGCTAAAGAGCTCATAAGTTTCTTTATCATCCAAAGGCAAGGCATCCAGATCTATTTCCACTCCTTTTGAATGCTTGACGTTTTCCACGGCGTCCTTAAGGATAGACAGTGTTTTAAGTCCCAGGAAATCCATCTTTAGCATACCAACTGCTTCGACAAAGGACCCTTCAAACTGTGTAGCTGCAAAGAGAACCGAATCTTTCGTCTGGGTCAGGGGAATAAAGTTCTCCAGATCATCTCGTCCAATAATGACACCGCAAGCATGAATACCAGTCTGGCGGATTGATCCTTCTAATTTTTCGGCATATTCCAGGATACGAATCTCTTCAGGGGTTCCATTCTCACGGATATGTTTTAATTCTGGTTCTTTTTCATAAGCCTGCTTAAAATTCTTAACCTTGTCAGGGATTAGCTTTGCCAGCTTATTGGCTACAGGGATTGGATAGCCTAAAACCCTGGCTACATCACGTATAGCCATTTTCATGGCCATGGTTCCAAATGTAATGATATTTGCCACGCGTTTGCGTCCATACTTTTCTGCAACATATTTCAAGACTTCATCACGCCCATCTTCGTCAAAATCCACATCAATATCGGGCATACTAATACGGTCTGGATTGAGGAATCGCTCAAAAAGCAAATCATACTTTATTGGGTCAATATTACTGATTTTCAAAGCATATGCAACGGCTGAGCCTGCTGCAGACCCACGGCCTGGTCCTACCCAAACCCCCATCTCACGGGCTGCCCTGATGAAATCCCAAACTATGAGAAAATAACTTGAATAACCCATTCTCTCAATAGTCCCAAGCTCAAAATCTAAACGCTCTTTAACTTCTTCACTTAATGGTTCTCCCCAACGTTCCTTAGCTCCCTCATAAGTCAAATAACGTAGATATTCATTATCATCCTTAAACTCTGGTGGTATCTCAAAAATAGGCATAATTGGATCTCGCTCGATATCATACTCTTCAACCTTATTGGCAATTTCAAGTGTATTCTCCAAAGCCTCAGGTATATCAGAGAATAATTCCCACATATAATCAGGAGATGCAAAAAACTCCTGTCCTGTATAGACTAATTTATTGGATGGGTCATCACAAGTCTTTCCTGTGTTCAGACAGATAAGTATTTTGTGTGCTTCGAAGTCCTCAGGATTAAGAAAGTGAACATCATTAGTTGCTATGAGCTTGATATTATACTCCTTTGCCAATTCGATAAGGTGCTTGTTTACATATTCCTGCTTTTTGAAAGTATCCTGGTCTATCTGTGGATCACCAGTCTTGTGGCGCATCAATTCCAGATAAAAGTCTTCGCCAAAGATATCGAGGTACTCTTCTATAACTTTTCTGGCACCTTCCATGTCCCCCTTTAGAATCTTTTGTGGTATCTCTCCTCCAAGGCAAGCAGACGAGGCAATTAGGCCTTCGCTATATTGGCGCAACAAATCCTTGTCCATACGGGGAACATAATAAAAGCCATATAAATGGGCATATGAGACAAGCTTCATTAAATTCTGGTACCCAGTCAGGTTCTTGGCCAAGAGGATAAGGTGATAGCCAGACCTTTTCTCAGATGCTTTGCGCTCTTCCATTGATTTTTCGGCAATATATGCCTCGACGCCAATAATGGGTTTTATGCCTTCTTTCTTAGCTGCCTTGAAAAAGTCAACAACTCCGTACAAATTACCATGATCAGTCAATGCCACTGCGGGCATACCATATTCCTTGGCTTTTTTTACCAGGTCTGAAATTTTACAAGCTCCATCAAGTATAGAATACTGTGAGTGTACATGTAAATGAACAAAAGATTTCATAGCCTTCCCCCTGATTATCAATTAATTTATTAAAACAATCCCAGGTATAAAAATATAATTATTTTGGACAAATCTTGAAATATTATGAGAAAGTTTCAACCCAAAACCAAAAACGCACAATCAAATGTATTACAACGAATTACACACATAAAAACAAAATTAACCCCATTGGAAAACTAAGATACTCAGTGGTTAAAAATTTTTTTCAACAATTATTTTTATATTTGATAAGTAATTGTGTGTCAATATCCAATAGAAAATATTTATTAAAAATATTATAAATATTCCATAATAAACTTCAAATTTTATTTGATTGTTTATTTCATCTATTTTTGCT
>JALWNS010000314.1:2984-3407 GCA_027083655.1 Bacteroidales bacterium
CCACTAAATTTATACACTTGCTTTAAGCTTTACATTCTAAAGTCCTGGCATATTTGCATGCTACTGAGCCTGGTCTTGTCCTTTGTTATCCATCGAAAACTTACATCCCCACAAGGCAGATGAAATAACACTGTTAGAGAAGATGTATCACATTGCAATTCATAGTCTTTTAGCAGCTCTCCCTGGCTAAACAAACTGTAGCAAACCCTGAAAATGGTAGGATTAATTAAAGAATCAAAAGCCTCCCTATCTGGAACGCTAACTGTATCACTTAGAGGGGTTTGCTCTTCATATTGGCGGGTTTTAATAAGACAAAAATCTTTTGTAGTATATTTTCTAAAAATAGCATAAGGATCCTCAACCTCACTAATTTGCTTGAAGAATTCAGGTATAACCTTATACCTGTTATCTAACTGTGAATGC
>JALWNS010000315.1 GCA_027083655.1 Bacteroidales bacterium
ATATTTCCTCTGTATTTTTTATCAAAGACTTTTCTGGATTTTCATAATCATCATAAGAATATTGCATCACCAAGCTACGCAACGCAGCCTCGCTCTGTATTGAGACAAAGTCGCCGTAATTTTGTACTTCGAACATTGCCTTGGCTGTATCGACAACACGCCACACTACTATAGCAGCTACTTCTACAGGATTACCCTCATTATCATTAACCTTCAGGTGATTAGTCTCAAAATTATTTATTTTCAATGAAATAGTAATCTTTCGGAAGAAAGGTACTGTATACTGCAGACCATGACGGCGTATAGAGCCTACGTAATGTCCCAGAAACATGAAAACCTTAGCTTCATTGGGCCTAACTACGAAAAGTCCCTTACCCAAAAAATAAAGTGCTAGCAGGTCTATTGTCATCCATGTTGCCACTTTGTCCTTGAGCACCATAGGAAACAAGGAATAAAAAAGAATTCCAATCAGGATTATGAGGATTAGCCAACCGCTAACCGAAAAACCTTTTTTCTCTGAAAAACGAGCAAATTGTTTTGTTGACATACTAACATGTTTTTATTGTTTGTCTTGTGAAAGAGCTTTTAGGATCTTGTTTGCCATTACCTCAGATAGCTTGTAAAAAGACTGCCTGGTCAGCCCTGCTATATGCGGGGTAAGTATAACATTGGGTGCTGTGCGGAGGTAGGTCACATCTGGAGAATCAGCCTGAAGTTCAAAGTTATGCTTCTCATATTCCAACACATCAAGGGCTGCTCCATAAATCTTGCCTTTTTTGAGGAATTTGACCAGGTCTGATGTCTTGACCACCTGGCCACGGCTGGTGTTAATCAAGTAAAACCTTTTACGGAAACGCTTGATAAAACGGGCGTCAACCATATAATGCGTCTCCTGGGTCAAAGGTACATGGAGAGTGAGAATATCTGTGTGCTCAAATATCTGATCCAGACTCACTTCCTGGACGTAATCATTGCCAAATCCTGTTTTGTACTTGTCATAAGCAATGACTGTCACACCAAAGCTACGGAGGCGCCCTGCTACAGCACTTCCCATGTTCCCATAGCCTATTATTCCGACAACCTTACCCATAAGCTCAAAGCCACGGTTCTCTTCGCGTAGCCATTGTCCTTGCTTGATCTGAGAATGGGAAATGCACACATTATGCAGAAGGCTAAGCATCAGGGCTACAGTATGCTCTCCAACAGAATCGCGGTTGCCCTCTGGACTATTAAGGCAAATAATTCCCTTATTGCGGGCATGTTCTACATCAATGTTCTCCATGCCAGAGCCCACACGGCCGATCAGACGAAGCTGGGGATTCCCGTCTATCAGTGCTTTGTCCACTATAACCTTGCTCCTCAGTATTAGGCCTTGATAGCCAGGTAAAACATCTTTGACCTCATCTGACTCAATATCAGGCATATAATCACATTCATGACCAGCCTCACGTAGCAAGCGACATAATATCTCATGCACTTTATCTATTACAAGGAATTTCATTGTCTATAATTTTTCAACATTAAACAAAGATAAAACATTCATGGCAAGAACAATGATTTTTTTCGCTATCTTATGTTTTGATTCTAAACACTAAGCACGAAGGAAAAAGGGGCTTGGTGGCCTTTGTGTTTTAATTCTAAACACGAAGTTTCACAAAGTTATGCCACCAAGTCGCACGAAGGAATATAAAACTAAGTGGCCTTTGTGATTTAATTCTAAACACAAAGTTTTACGAAAGTTATGTCTCAAAGCCGCACGAAGGAAAGGGGGAAATTGTGGCCTTTGTGTTTTAATCCTAAACACCAAAGTTTCACAAAGTTATGCCACCAAGTCGAACGAAGAAATATAAAACTTAGTGGCCTTTGTGAAATCTACTTGGTGGTCATCCAAAACACCAAAGTTTCACGAAGTAGGGCACTAAGTTACCTAAAACTTACCTGTAAAACTTGCGAATTTTCTCTATTGTGGGTTCTAGCTGCTTTTCATATTGCTTGAGATAATCCTGGAAACTCATTCTTTGGTAATATCCATCGCCCAAATATGTTATTATCCTGTAAAAATCCTCAGGCAAAAGGAAAACTTGCTCACGGTCCAAGAGCCTGTAATCTTTGTCTAAGACCAGAAAAGCTGGGAATTTCATCTTACCGTCTAACATACTAATTGCCAGGTCATGATATGGATAACGCTCAGAGGGTCCATACTCCCTGCCATTAAACACCACGGTATCTTTGCCACGAGCCTCCACGGTCACCGGATAAAAATGCTTATTCAAATATGAAGCAATTATCGGATTATTATACACTTGCATTCTCATAATTGTAGGTCCCACACGCAAACGGTCATACACGTCAATAAAAATCATTTTTGGCGACTGGTGCATCAGGCTATCCAGCTGGTTTATATCCTTCCAATGGATATGCAAGCGTGATATAACCTGTTGTAGTCCTGGAGGATATGTCTTAAAATATACTTTTTCGAAGTCGTCATATTGTGTAGTTGTGTAAACTTCCTCTGCATAGTAAATCAGTATTGGAAAAATATGATCCCTGTCCCTGAACCCATAGAAGACCTGTCCCTGTGCATATTTATTAAACACAACAAGTGCGGGAAAATGAATACTGTCCTTTAGAAAGACCGTCACAAGGCTATGATATTTCTGGCTGGGTTGATGAACGAATTTTGATCCGTTGAAAAAAGTAACTGTATCATACGAACGTGCATTGAAGCGTATTGGATAAAAATAATAATTGATGTACTTTGCTACTTCGCTATTTTCAAAGCTCAAGCCCTGCATCATCGAACAGCTATCACAGTCATCCGTATATAGGTAAATCAAAATAGGTTTGTTTTTTTGGTAAAAAGCAGCCCTAACCTGTTCAAAGCTCATCCATCTGACAGTATCTGGCAACTCTTGAGCCAGGGTATTAATAGACAAAACAAAACCTAAAAGATAGATGGTAGCTTTTTTCATAGTGCTTTTTTTTATAGTTTTACCGTGCTTTATAAAAATATGTGCAAATGGTTGATAGAACAAAGGCTCCAAAGTACAAGATAATAGAAAATATCAATTTACCACAAATAAACCATATTATTTTAGATAATGATGTGCCATTCCATTTGTTATCTGGTGGTATAAACGATGTTATTTCCTTGATTATTTCATTTCGTGCCGGCACATGGATACAGCACAAGAGACTTGTCGCTAGTACCACCATAAAAATGCTCAAACATCCTTATGATGAAAATCACCAAGTGCCAGATAGCGAAAGAGACTCATTCATGGAGAAGCTGACCCAGCTCTCCCAAGGAAAACCCTATGTAAATCTAAGATATTTTGATTCTAACACGATAGAAAGAAATATAAACTATACCTTCTTAGACTGCCTGACCTATTCACTAATAA
>JALWNS010000316.1:0-1215 GCA_027083655.1 Bacteroidales bacterium
GTAGTAGGTAATGATACAGAACCTTACCAGCTGAATGGTGTATATGTATCAGACCAGCCATATAATGGTGTTACAACTTTCTCTTACACAACTTCTCTGCCTCCACTCAATCTCAAGCCAGAGATGACTGCTTCTACAGAAGTAGGTCTTGAAATGCGTTTCCTCAAGAACCGTCTTGGATTTGACTTGACACTTTATGATATGAAATCCCGTAACCAGATCCTTGCTGTAGACATTGCTCCTTCTTCTGGTTTCACATCAATGCGTCTTAACGCTGGTGAGATTGAGAACAAGGGTATTGAGTTAGTCTTCAATGGTACACCTGTTAAGACAAAGAACTTCAGCTGGGGTGTAGATATTAACTGGTCCCGCAACGTCAACATGGTTAACGCACTTTACGGAGACCTCGAATCATACCAGCTCAACTCTTCTTGGAAAGGTTCTGTTGTAGAGGCACGTCCAGGCCAGACTTACGGTATACTCCGTGGTCCTGGTATCTTGAGGGATGATCAGGGTAGAATTCTTATCAACCCAGCTACAGGTCTGCCTCAATCATCACCTGACCTGATTTCATTTGGTAGTGTAATTCCTGATTGGGTAGGTGGTATACGTAATACATTTACATACAAATGGTTGAGCTTCACATTCCTGATTGATATGCGCAAAGGAGGTAAGCTCTTCTCTGTAACCGACTGGTTCGGTGCTTATGCAGGTATCCTCTGGTACACTGCCGATGGTGACATACGTGAAAATGGTCTGGTTGTAGGCCAGGATGTTATGACTGATGAACAGGTTGTATATGGTGCTCTTGTTGGTGACCAGTTCGTTTACTATGACAAAGATGGTAATGTTGTAACTGACCCTGTTGCTAACGAGACTGTTGTTGGTGCTCAGGATTACTACGAAGGATACTGGTTCATGGGTATTGAGCCATCAATCATAGATGGTACATACGTAAAACTGCGTGAAGCAGCTCTTACAATCAATTTCCCAAAGAGCATTGTTAGCAAGCTTGGTTTTGTTAACGATCTCAAATTCTCATTCGTGGGACGTAACCTTGCTCTGTTGTATACAGACAAGAGCAACCGCGCTCACATAGATCCAGAAGTATCCTATGGTACAAGCATTGGTTTCGAACAGTACCAGATTCCTCCAACTCGTAGCCTTGGTTTCAAACTGACTATTGGCTTCTAATAAAATTTCATTATCTACTGG
>JALWNS010000316.1:1225-3399 GCA_027083655.1 Bacteroidales bacterium
TAGTTATCTACGAGTAGCCGCACAGTCGGCTAACAGTTAGAAAAATCTGGTAAAGATTTTAAATAAACAAAAAAATAATCCACTATGAAAAAGCTAACATATTTAATAGCTATATTACTGGCTGGCATATTTATGCTTAGCTCTTGTACAAAGGGTTGGGAGGAACTCAACAGAGACCCAAACAACCCTACCGAAGTGCCTCCTACAACAGTTCTGGGGCATGTCATCCGTGCTACTGGTGATGCTTTCTTTGATGAATGGCAAGGAATGAATAACTTGCTCAGTTATGCAGGTGTTGTTACCAAGATACAATATACAGATGAAGCACGTCTTAATGAACGTGAAAGTGTAATTAATGCAGCTTGGACCAACTATTACACTTTACTTGAAGACCTTAAAAAAGTCCAGGAGTTAGCAGATGCTAACCCAAACGATGTATATGCAGATAATATTAAAGCAGCAGCTAAGACTTTTAGCGTATTCTTGTGGATAATGGCAACAGACCAGTGGGGATATATTCCATTTTCACAGGCCCTTCAGGCAGAGAATGGAATCACAAATCCCGAGTACGACGATCAGCAGTCTATTTATATGGCGTTGATAGATAGTCTCAAGGATGCTTACAATATGTTTGGTCCCCAGGGTGGTGAAATAGGTAATGGTGATTTCTTGTATGGTGGTGACTGGACCTTATGGCAGAAATTCGCAGGTTCTCTGCTCCTGCGTATAGCCACACGTATCTCATACGTAGATCAAACAACAGCACAATCTATTTTCAATGACATTAAGAACGGTACTTACGAAGTATTTACTAGCCGTGCAGAAGAGGCAGTTCTCCAGTGGCCAGGAGAGTCTCCATATTATGAACCATGGTATAATAACTATGCTATTGCTGGCCGTGATGACCACGGTGTAGCAAAGACTTTCATTGACACATTGAAGAGCTGGCAGGATCCTAGAATCTGGGCTTATGCAATACCTTCAGAATTTGGTTATAACTATGGCGTAGTTGCATTCCATATGCCTGTAGAAGACACACTTTTCGTTGGACAGGTAGAAGGAGCAGCAACAGGTGATGTAGCAGGTACATCTCGTATGGGCTATCTTTACCGCCTAATGCCTAATGGATATACCTGGTTCATGCGCTACGCAGAGGTTGAGTTTGACCTTGCAGATTTATATTACCGTCTTGATAATGACCTGGTTAATGCACAGGCACATTATGAGGCTGGTATAGACGCAGCATTTGAAGAGACAGCTGAAGATCCAGTGTATGGAAGTGATATAGCTAATGCTAAAGCCGCTTACCTTGCTTTACCACAGGTTGCATGGGAAGGTGACGGATCTACAGATGATTTCAACTTTGAGCGTGGTGATAATGGTAACTTAGTACCAGATGATTTGGTACGTATCTGGGTACAGAGATGGATTGCTTTGTATAAACAAGGTCAGGAAGAATGGGCTCTGATGCGTCTGACCGACTATCCAAAGATGCCAGTACCTCCAGGATCACAGTATGTAGGTCTGCATAACCGTTCACCACAGCGCTATCCATATCCTGTTGATGAAGAAAACCTCAATGGTGCAAACTTGGAGGCTGCTAAAGGTGCCCAGCCTATAACTGACGACTTCTGGGGCGCTATGTGGTGGGATACACGTCCTGGAATCAACTAAATCCTATATCATGACATAAAAAAGGGACGCCCGCAGGGCGTCCCTTTTTTTCTTCCCCGGGATCCTTCCCAAAAAGCTCATAGAACTGCCAAGGCATTATCTATGTCATGTCTAATTTGCTTTTTTAGCTCTTCGACTGACCTGAATTTCTTTTCTTTTCGTAAAAATCTTATAAATCTTATTTTCATTGTCTTATTATACAAATCACCCTTAAAGTTTATGATATGTACCTCTGGTACTGCTATTATATCATTCTCTATAGTAGGACGACGCCCATAGTTTAAAACGCCATTATATTGTCTGGTGTCTATTTGTACTTTTACGGCATAAACTCCAGGACAGGGCAATAGTTTGCGTTTGTCTACTTCTAGATTAGCCGTTGGAAATCCTATTTTCTCCCCTAATCTCTTCCCATGTACTACACGGCCAGAAAAGAAATATTTATATCCGAGCATTTGATTTGCTTGATCAATCTCACAATATTCACGGCCTTTTCTTAT
>JALWNS010000317.1 GCA_027083655.1 Bacteroidales bacterium
CAAAGAACCATGCTCCCATTACTTAGAAAAATTCTATAAAGATTGTAGAGATTAACCCCTTTGCCTTGCGTTTCCTTATATCCATCAATATCCAGAACGTTAATGTACATTCTCTTGTCGTCAATTATATCTATGTCAAATCCATAATACCGTGCTCTAATTATGATTGGGTCATGCGCTCAAAGGGATAGATCTACGGTTCCTGTTTTTGGCAGGAATGTCCTATTATTGTAACTGCCAGAACAAGGAGGAATGTCTTTAGACTTGTTTTAAGCATGTTGTTGGTTATTTATGCTTTTATAAACAGAGACTTTGATTGACTTTAGTAAGTCCATAGCCTCTTTAATGCTCTCAATAAGAGGTACCTTAATATACAATTTTTCTGGCTTTTGTTTTAATTCTATTTGAGGCGACTGGCTTATAAAGCTAATAATTCCAGTAAATACAGGTGAGTCATAAAAAGCAGAATTTTTATCTGATACAAAATAACATATCATTGTATTTGATTTGATCACAATCTTTTCAATTCCAAGCTCCATTGCTAGCCAACGCAACCGCACAATATTAATCAACTCATCAACCTCTTGTGGAGCCCGCCCAAAACGGTCTTCCAATCTTTGCTTAAACTGTTCCAACTCATCCTCTTTCTCCAATGTATTAAGCTCATGGTAAACACGCAGACGCTCTGTATCATCACTAATATAACTTGTCGGTATATGCAAACCAAGGTCTGTAGATATAACACAATCCGAAACAAAACGAAAATCCTCTTTGCTAACTTCTTCTTTGAATAGGTCTTTGAATTCCTCGGTCTTTAGCTCTAATATTGCTTCCTCCAGCACCTTCTTAAAAGTCTCGAACCCCATCTCGTTAATAAAGCCACTTTGCTCTGCACCGAGCAGATTGCCTGCTCCTCGTATGTCCAGATCCTGTAGTGCGATATTAAATCCGCTACCAAGTTCGACAAACTGCTCAATTGTGGTCAGCCGGCGCCTGGCCTGGTCAGTGAGATTAGATTTTGGCGGAGCTAAAAGATAACAGAAAGCTTGCCGTGACGAGCGTCCTACACGGCCACGAAGCTGGTGAAGGTCACTAAGACCGAATTTATGGGCATCGTTAATTATAATCGTATTAGCGTTTGGTATGTCAAGGCCATTCTCAATTATCGATGTTGTCACCAATATGTCATATTCATAGTCTATAAAACGGCTCATAATATCCTCCAGATCAGTAGGTTTCATTCTTCCATGTGCTATAGCTATACGTGCCTGTGGGCAGAGTTCCTGTATATAATCAGCGATTTTTGGTAAAGTGTCAATGTGATTGTGGACAAAGAAAACCTGTCCATTTCGCTGGATTTCATAACATACAGCTTTTTTGATTATCTCACGGCCAAATGTGTGAAGTTCTGTTATCACAGGGCGGCGGTTGGGTGGAGGAGTTTTTATTATAGACAGATCACGTGCCCCCATCAGGGAAAACTGCAGCGTGCGTGGAATAGGAGTGGCCGTGAGGGTAAGTGTATCTACATTGACTTTCAATTGTCTCAGGCGCTCCTTTGCAGCCACTCCGAACTTCTGCTCTTCGTCTATGATTAACAGTCCTAAATCCTTGAACTTTACATCTCTACTAAGCAGGCGGTGGGTACCAATGATTATATCAATTTGCCCTTTGGCCAGGCGTGTCAAGGTCTCACGCTGTTGCTTTGGGGTCTTTAACCTGGATATAAAATCTACATTTACAGGAAAATCTTTAAGCCTATCGCTGAATGTTTTATAATGCTGCAATGCCAGCACAGTAGTAGGGCAGAGTACAGCTACTTGCTTGTTGTCTGCTACTGCCTTGAACGCAGCACGTATGGCTATCTCTGTTTTACCAAAACCAACATCGCCACAAATTAACCGGTCCATTGGCACTGATTTCTCCATATCCTCTTTTACAGCACGGGTAGCTTCTGCCTGGTCTGGTGTGTCTTCATACATGAACGAAGCTTCCAACTCCTCCTGCAGGTATGTATCCGCACTATAGGCAAACCCTTGTTCTTTCATCCTCTCGGCATAAAGCTTTATCAGGTCCTTGGCAATGTCCTTGACTTTTTTCTTTGCCCGTTGCTTTAGCTTTTGCCATGCTCCCGTTCCTAGCTTGCTCAGCGTTGGTTCCTCTCCATCTTTGCCTTTGTATTTACTAATCTTATGCAAAGCATGAATGGGCACAAAGATGGAATCATTATTCTTATAGACAATCCTTATAACTTCCTGTCTGACACCATTGTTCGTTATCGTCGTAAGCCCTGCAAACCTTCCTATACCATGATCAGAATGAACCACATAATCACCTGGCTTTAGAGACTGCAATTCCTGTATAAAAACAGATTCTTTCTTGCTACGTAGGCGCTCATCCTTGAGGTTATACCGGTGAAACCTGCCAAAAATCTGATGGTCTGTAAAAACCGTCAGCCGCAAATTATTATCCACAAAACCTTCATGTACTGCCTTTTCTATAGGTGTGAATTCAATATCACTACCACCTATATCTTGTGAGTTGAGAATTTCACGGATACGTTGTAGCTGCTTGCTCTGGCTTGATAAGATAAAAATCTTATAGCCTTTTGTCTGATAATCACGCAGTATCTGTGCTAACAAAGTGAAATTCTTCTGAAGGGACGGCTGTGGCGATATATCAAACTCTATTGTCCGGCTCGCTAAAACAGGCTGGTTCGATAGCTCAATAATACCAAATTTCTGTAGGGAAGAGTAGAAGTCATCATAATCAACATACTCAACACTGACCTTATTACCATAATCATCCTCTAGAGAAAATTTTAACCCGGAATTTTTCTCTATAAAATCCAATGTTATCTGCAAGTCATTAAAAACCAGTAAATAATTTTCAGGTAAAAAATCAAAAAATGGTAGCTTCTCATCTTGTCCCCTCGTATGTATATCAGGCACAATACGGACTTTATCCACCTTGCGAACAGACAACTGATCAGAAATATTAAACACTCGAATAGACTCTACCTCATCTCCGAAAAACTCTATCCTGTATGGATCTTCGCTATCAAAGGAGAAAATATCAACAATTCCACCTCGTACTGCGAACTGGCCAGGATCAAACACAAAATCCACCTGCTGGAAATTATTCTCCTGGAGGAAGAACACCAATGTTTCAATGTCTAATTTATCCCCAACGCTGACCTCAAATGATCTTTGCTCCATATCAGAGGCACTCACAACAGATTCGGCCAGGGCAGAGGGATAGGTCACAATCATACTTACCTGGCCAGAAATAATTTTGCTAAAAACTTCTGTGCGTAAAAGCAAGTTGGGTGTATCTATACCACGTATCTCATCTGTCAAAAAAGACCTGTGTAAAGAAGTAGGTAATATATAAACA
>JALWNS010000318.1 GCA_027083655.1 Bacteroidales bacterium
AACAAGGGCATGTCGTCCTGTGTCACGGAAAAATTCTCCAATAGCAGCACCTGCGTAAGGTGCGTAGAACTGCAATGCTGCTGGTTCTGACGCACTTGCCGAAACAATAACTGTATAGTCCATTGCCCCATAGCGTTCGAGAATCTTAGCTATCTGTGCAACTGTCGAACGTTTCTGGCCTACTGCAACATAAATACAATAAACAGGTTCACCTTTCTCGTACCATTCCCTCTGGTTGATAATCGTGTCCAGGGCGATGGTTGTCTTACCTGTCTGGCGGTCACCAATGATAAGTTCCCTTTGTCCTCGGCCAATTGGAATCATGGCGTCAATAGCCTTGATACCAGTCTGTAGGGGCTCCTTTACAGGCTGGCGGAAAATCACCCCCGGTGCTTTACGCTCAAGAGGCATCTCATACAAATCACCACTGATAGGACCTTTACCATCTAGAGGCTCGCCAATAGTGTTGATGATACGGCCAATGAGGCCTTCGCCTACCATGATAGAAGCGATGCGTTTGAGACGGCGGACTGTATCTCCTTCCTTGATCTCGTCGGATGGACCAAGCAAAACAGCACCTACGTTGTCTTCCTCAAGGTTTAGCACAATACCTTTTATACCATTTTCAAATTCAATCATTTCATTGGCTTCAACCTCTGTGAGGCCGTAGATGCGGGCAATACCGTCACCGACCTGCAGTACAACACCTATTTCCTCTAATTCGGATTTTGATTTAATGCCAGCAATTTTTTTCTTGAGAATATCGCTAACTTCTGATGGTCTTATTGAGGTCATTGTTTTGCGTTTTTATTATTTTGTGAGTTCTTTTTTGATTTGTTTAAGCTGAGAAGCAATACTCATATCGAGTAGTTTGTCTTCTACCCGTAAGATAAACCCTCCTATTATCTGCGGGTCTGTTTTCTGGTGTAGATCTATTTTGGTGTTAAGGGTTTTCTTAAGAGCATCAATGAATAGCTGCTTTTGTTCATCATCGAGGTCAACTGCGGTTGTCAAATGTACTTCTGTAATTCCAAGTGCTTTTTTGTACAGATCGTAAAAGTCCAAAATCATCAAACCAAGGTATGCTTCCCGTTTGTTTTCCACTACTAAGAGTAAAAAATCAAGGGTGTATTCATGTACTTTGCCCTTGAAAACATCCTGAAAAGCAGCTTTTTTCTGACTGACAGCTATAATTGGACTTTTAATTAACTGTTTAAATTCCTCGATCTTTAAAACTTGGCCAATAAGATCAAAATCTTCTTTTATCCTGTCAAGCAGATTATTTTCCTGGGCCAATTCAAATATAGCTTTGGCGTAACGTGTTGTAATTTTACTTTCGTTCATTTGCCAGAGGCTTTAGTTAAGATTTGAATTTTTGAGTAGATTTTCGATGTATTTCTTTTGTTTGTCCTTGTCTTCGAGTTGTGAACGAAGTATTTTTTCGGCAATATCAACAGAGAGCTCAACAACAGTATCTTTTATTTCTTTCAGCGCATTTTGTTTAGCAGCCTCAATCTCCTGCAAAGCTTCTTCGAGTTTGCGCTGTTTTGCTTTTTTGCCTTCCTCTTCTGCCTGGCTCAGAATACGGGAGCGCATCTGTTGAGCATCTTTCATCATTTCTTCTCTTTCCTTACGGGCTTGAGCCAGTATTTTTTCTGCTTCTTCTTTAACTTTTTCCAGCTCCTGACGAGCTTGGTTAGCCTGCTCAATGGATTGCGAAATATATTCTTCCCTCTGTTTTATAGACTCTAATATTGGTTTCCACGCGAATTTTTTCAGAAGTATCAGGACTATTATGAAAGACAGTGTCATCCAGAATATTAGCCCCAAATCAGGAGTTAATAGTTCCATAATTCTTTTGTTTTTTGATTAATAACTCAATGAAATCCCTGCCCCGGGGCAGGGATTTCTTAAATTACAAGATTATGATTAAGAATGCTGCGATCAATGCGAAGAAAGCAATACCTTCAATCAAAGCAGCAGAAAGAATCATGTTTGAACTGATGTTCTTAGCTGCTTCGGGCTGGCGTGCAATAGCTTCCATGGCGCTAGCACCGATCTTACCAATGCCTATACCTGCGCCAAGTACTGCAAGACCAGCGCCGATACCAGCACCAAACTTTGCCATGAAATCAGCGCCCATGTTAGCTGCTTCCAAAAGTACATTCAACAAAATAGTGAGTAATTCCATTTTTCTGTGGTTTATTGGTTTTTATTAATGATGACCTTGTTCTACTGCCATACCAAAGTATATAGCAGATAAAAATGTGAATACGTATGCTTGGATAAAAGCTACAAGAAGCTCCAGAAATGTTAGAAAGACGATAAACATTACCGATACAACAGATATACCTAATGCTGCTACAACACCAAACATTGCAAAGATAAAGATCAATGCCACAAATGTAATTCTTACGATGTGTCCTCCCAGGATATTTGCAAAAAGTCGGATCATCAATACTGTAGGCTTGATAAAAATACCTGTCAACTCAATGAAAGGCATCAAAGGCAGAGGAGCTTTTAACCACCATGGCACCTCTGGACTCCAGAATATATGTTTCCAATAATGTTTAGTTCCGCTTATAGTCGTAATCACGAATGTAAAAAATGCCATTACTCCTGTTACGGCAAGATTACCAGTGACATTTGCTCCGCCCGGGAAAAATGGCAATAAACCCAAAAGGTTATTGACAAAAATAAAGAAGAAAACACTCAACAAGAAGGGCATATATTTTTCGTATTTCTCGTCACCTATCGAGGCTCTTGCTACATCATCACGAATGAAAAGTATTATTGGCTCGAGTAAAGCATGTATACCTTTAGGAACTTGCAGGCTATCCTGTTTATACCTTTTGCCCATTGGAATAAATAGACCGAACAAAAGTAATATGCTTACCCAAATAGCCACTACATTTTTTGTAATGGACAGGTCTAGCGGTCTAACCAAATTCCCTTGTGAATCTCTTTCAACAATTTTGCCTTTGTTTGGTGAATGGTGATTTATGAAAAAGCCTTTATATTCTTTGCCATGGTACAGTTTGTTTGACCAGAAAACAAACCATTGGTCGCGAACCTTACTTTTGACAATAACAGGGAGAGGGATAGCTATCTCATGTCCTTTGTATGTAGCTATATGCCACCAATAAGCATCCAAAACCTCTTCTATCACAAAATCACCTGCATTGAACTTCTTTTCTTGCTCATGCTCTTGCGCAAATGAAACATTACTAAGGACAAAAAGTATTGTGATCAAAAAGAAAGCTTTAACCCTCATAATTACTTTTAGTTATGATTCAATCTTGAGAGACAAAGAAAAATAAATTTGTTAAAAAAAACAATTCTAAATTTTAGGTTTTTAAAAGTTTATTTCTTGTTCCTGTTGTTGCGTTACAGTCG
>JALWNS010000319.1 GCA_027083655.1 Bacteroidales bacterium
GTTGTAGCACCGTTTAAAAATATATTATGGTATGACATACTCTTGGGCATGTTTGCAAGTGTTATATTGATACTGCTTGTTATCTGGCTCAATAATATTATAGTGATAAAGCCATTGTTTGAGATAGTCAGGGGTGTAAAGAAGATGCGTGATGGGCGTTTGAATTTTAAGATAGACTTGGATCAAAAGGATGAGCTCGGCGTTTTGGCAGAGAGCATAGAAGAGATGCGTGTCAAGCTCTCATCAATAATTCTTAAGATAAAAGAGGCTTCTGATAATGTAGATGCTATTGGTAAAGATATACAGACAGTAGCCGAAGAGCTGGCTGCAACATCCGAGGAGCAGGCTACTAATATAGAGGAATTGTCCGCAACAATGGAAGAGATAAATGCCATAGCAGAGAAAAACGTCGAAATTTCGGAAGATACTAACCAATTTGTAGAAAAAACAATTGATGCAACATTTAATGCTTTTGAATACGCCGCTAAGATAACAACCAAGATAGAAGAGATAACAGGCAAACTAAAAGTAATGGAAGAGATTGCGGAAAAGATTGATATTCTGGCTATAAATGCATCCATTGAAGCAGCACATGCTGGCCAATATGGTAAAGGTTTCCGTGTGGTAGCGTCTGAGATAAAAAAATTGGCAGAGTTTTCAAAACAAGCAGTCTACCAGCTTAATGAGTTTAGCAATCAGATAAATGAAATATCTTCAAAGACAATTCATTACCTCAATATTGCCAAGCCTAGCATAGAGCGTTATACAGAACAAATAGAAATCATAGCCACATCGAGTAAGGAACAAAATACTGGTATAACATCTGTTAATGAGGCTATTAACCAGCTTAGCTATATCTCTACAGTGAATGCCTCCACGGCAAACAAACTTTCAGAAAAAGCTAAAAAACTCTATGATGAAATGGGCAAACTAATCGAAGAAATAGAATTCTTTAAAACAAATAATCATTAAAAACACATGACTATGAAAAGAGTATTTTCTATCTTCTTTTTCCTGGGTCTGATGCTTTCTCTTAATGCACAAAATGTACAATTGCATTATGACTTTGTCCGTGCTAACCAGGTCAAAGGAACTTATTTCACATCAACAGTAGAATACCTTGGCTTGGATGACCATGGTAGTACTTTCTTCTTTATAGATATGGACTATAGCTCAGATTTTAAAGGAGTTAAGCTTACATATTGGGAAATATCAAGGGATCAAAATCTTTGGAAATTACCTTTTCAGTTGCATCTAGAATACACTGCAGGTAATCTTTTTATTGACACAACACAAAGTTTGCCTATCCCTAGAAGCTACATTTTTGGTGTTAATTTCCCTTTTTCAATTGGTAAAATGCATTTCGGAGGAGCTTTTCTCTTGAGAAAATTTGCTAATACTAATAGAATTAACTATCAGTTTACTGGTATATGGTCTGGTAATTTCTTCAACGACAAGGTCACAATCAATGGCTTCATTGATATATGGACAGAGGAAAGCTTGTCTGGTAATGGTTTGATGCTCAAAGTATTAACAGAACCCCAATTCTGGTATAATATTAATAAAACTTTCTCTATTGGAGGTGAGGTCGAGATCAATAGAAACTTCATAACTTTTGATAATAAATTCTATGTTTTACCTACATTGGCAGTCAAGTGGAACCTCAAATAAAAGAATATCTGGGACCTAAAAACATGAGATACACTCTAATAATCTTAAATTTGCTATATAAAGCAGGAATGGCTAAAGCAAGTTAAGTACGCTTAAGAAAATTAGTCTCTTATTCTAGCTTCTGATCACTTGTTACATTTTGGGCATTTTATTCGAAAACGTACACACAATGAGGCGGCACCGCAGCTCAAATATATAATAACTGTGTGCCGCCTCTTTTATGCCAGGTCAATATGGTAAAGTAGTGAAAAAAACTACTTGATTGCCTGGTGGTTACACTAATAATTAGTTATCAATGCTATGTATCACAAGCCCACTACGCAATTTTGGCTCAAACCAAGTAGTTTTAGGAGGCATGATGTTGTTGGTATCAGCAATTCGCATTAGCTCATCCATTGATACAGGATAAAGCGCAAAAGCTGCAGCCATTTCTCCACTATTAACACGACGTTCAAGCTCTCCTAGGCCGCGAATACCTCCTACAAAATCAATTCTTTTAGATCTTCGCAGGTCTTCTATACCAAAAATAGGTTCAAGAACATATTTAGTCAGTATAGTAACATCCAGGCCATCGATTGGATCGTCATCATTGTATGTATTAGGTTTAGCTGTTAGCTTGTACCATTTACCGTCGAGGTACATACCGAAAGTATGGCGTGCTTCAGGTCTGTATTGTCCGCTTTTTTCCTCCACTTCGAAGTTTTCCTTGAGCAGGTTGATTATCTCCTCTGGAGTGTGGCCATTAAGGTCTTTGAGCACACGGTTGTAATCCATGATTTTGAGCTGGTTGTGTGGGAAGTGCACAGCCATTATGTAACAATATTCTTCCTCTCCCGTGTGGTTAGGGTTTTGCTCGGCTTTTTCCTTTGCTACGAGAGCAGCGGCGGCTGTACGGTGGTGACCATCTGCAATATAAGTATGAGGGACCTTTGTTTCAAACAGTTCTTCTATTTTCTTGTTAACCTCTGGATCTGTCACTACCCAGAAATGATGTCCTATGCCATCCTCTGCAACGAAATCATATTCAGGCTCATGGTTGTTAACCCAGTCCATCATCAGTTGTGTAAGCTCTGGTACATCTCGGAAAGCCAGGAACACAGGCTCAAGCTGTGCGTTGTTTGTCAAGATATGCACTGTACGGTCACGTTCTTTATCTGGACGTGTGAGCTCATGCTTTTTGATTTTTCCCTCGTAATAATCCATGTAATGAGCTCCTCCGACTATACCATACTGGGTGCGGCCATTCATTGTCTGGGCGTAGATGTAGAAATGGGGCTCATCATCCTGAACGAGCCAGCCTTCCTGGATGAATTTGCGGAAGTTTTCGCGGGACTTTTCATAGACCTGCTCAGAATGTTCGTCTGTTCCTGGTGGCAGGTCTATCTCAGCGCGGGTGATGTGAAGAAGAGAATAGGGATTACCTTCGGCCATTTTGCGGGCTTCCTCTGTATTCATTACATCGTATGGAAGGCATGCTACTTTTGCAGCTAAGTCCTTTGGTGGTCTTAGTCCGCGGAATGGTTTTACTCTTGCCATTGTGTATAATTTTTTAATAGGTTTTGTTCAAAAATAAAAAAAAATCCTTATTTTCAAGTTGGGCTTACCTGTGTTCAGTTAATTTAATAATTTTTCCTTTTGCTAAATATGATTCTAAATGTTAACCACTGGTTATCATTGTGTTGTATACTTATGTAT
>JALWNS010000320.1 GCA_027083655.1 Bacteroidales bacterium
GTTGCAGGGCGATATCTTAATGGCAAACATGATACTCTACCTGTAGCTGGAAAAAACCTTATTACAACACTCGACCTGAAGCTTCAACGTTATGCCGAGTGGCTAATGAAAGATAAACCAGGAGCTATTGTGGCTATTGAACCTAAAACTGGTGAAATATTAGCATTTGTAAGTAGTCCTTATTACGATCCGAATTTGCTCTCAGGCAAGGATGTGAGCATAAACTTTCCTAAACTCGTAAAAGATACACTCTTTGTCCCTCTTTTCAATAGAGTTATACAATCTGACAAAAATCCCCCTGGATCAACGTTCAAGCTCGTGCAGGCTCTTGTTGCCCTTCAAGAAAACGTGATTAATACAAGCACTGTTTACTCCTGCTATGGTGGTTTCCATTATCATGGGATTAACATAAAATGTCACCTTCATAAACCTGTTGTTGATTTTTACTATTCCATACAAACATCTTGCAATACCTACTACTCAAATGTCTACAGACGGCTTATAGAAAGGCCAACTCCACATCAAACACACCTCGCTTACCAACGCTGGTATGATTATGTCTATGACATGGGCTTTGGGCACCGCCTTGGTATTGATATACCGTCCGAACGGCCTGGTAGCCTGCCAGACACAATGACCCTGACAATATCGTTGAGAAAGAAAAACTGGGGTTTCCCTGACGTTGTACACATGGCTATCGGACAAGGTAAAATTGGTGTGACCCCTTTACAACTTGCCAATATGGTATCAATGATTGCTAACAGGGGGTATTATATCACCCCGCACCTCGGTAAACGTATAGGTGATAGTATTTTACAATATGAGAAGCATTATGTAAGTATTGATACAAGCAACTTTTCAAAAGTCATAGACGCTATGGAATTGGTTTTTATGCCTGGAGGGACTGCTGCTTTTTCCCGTATTCCAGGCATCAAGGCATGTGGTAAAACTGGAACTGCACAGAATCCCAAGCCGTCCGGAAAAGATGATAACTCTATTTTTGTGGCATTTGCTCCGAAAGATGATCCCAAAATCGCCGTGGCAGTCTACGTCGAAGAAGGAGGTCCTGGGTCGCAAACAGCCGCCCCTATTGCTTCATTAATTATCCAAAAATATCTTTTTGATACAATACGTACACCATACATATACGACATCAGGTTAAAGGATAAAAACATCTATGAAAAAATAATTAAACGGGAAAATGCAAAAAAGGCAGGATACCAGAATTAACATAGGTCTTGTGGTAATATATTTTGCCATTGTAATATTTGGATTAATGACACTATATTCTGCAAACTCAGCAGAGACAACCCAAAGTATATTGGATTCAAGATTTTACAGGCAGCTTATTTGGGTTATGCTATCCTTAGCCTTGGGTATATTAGTTATTTTTCTGGTTAAACCCTTTGACCTGTTTAGCTATATACCTCCATTATACATTTTCATGCTTTTGTTAACAATAGGTGTAGCTATTTTCGGGATAGCAGTACATGGGTCTAGAAGCTGGTTAAGAATTGCTGGATTTAGCATACAGCCGTCAGAGTTTTTGAAATACGCTACAGCCCTGTTTTTTGCCCGTATTATTGCACAAAATAAAGATTCCCTTACAAGCTTCCGTACTACTGTTTTAGCTTTTATACCAGTGCTTGTAGCAATGGGAGCTGTTATGATGCAAGGTGACATGGGCACTGCCCTTATTTTCCTGTCGTTCATTATCCCTGCTTATCGATTTGGTTTGCTTAATTCTTACATAGTCATTTACATCATTATTTACGGTATAGTATTCTTTGTTGCCTTACGTTATCCTTCATCCTTACTCTTACAGCTGATTTTAGGTATAATTTACATTATCACCTTATTAACTGTAGAAAAAAAATACCGCAAACAAATACTCCTGTCCTTAGTAATAACGCCGGTTGTTGTTCATTTCATAAATGTGTTGGCAGGCATTATTTTCCCTGTTTATTGGGCTATACCAATAGGGCTGTTATTGGGAACAATCTTTTTTTTGGTTTATAGTTTTTCAAAAACAACCATGTTGGCCACTTACCTGCTTGTCTTCGGACTTGGGCTAACGCTTTTTGCTATTGATATTATAGCTCCAATTTTTTATTCTTCACTAAAGCCTCACCAGAAAGAAAGAATAGAATACTTCATCAACCCCAAAAGCCTGGATAACATATCTAGTGCTGAAAAAGGTGTTGGATATAATATTGTCCAGGCAAAATTATCTATTAGCGCAGGAGGGCTAACTGGCAGGGGATATCTAAAAGGAACCCACAACAAGCTAAAATATGTCCCTGCTAAAGATACCGACTACATATTCTGTACTGTTGCAGAAGAGCTAGGTTTTGTTGGTAATGTATTACTTTTTACCCTATTCACTGCATTATTTATTGTTATCATCAGTATAGCCGAAAAACAACAGTCTGTTTTTTCACAAGTTTATGGATATTCTGTTGTAGGAATATTATTTTTCCATTACGCAATAAACATAGGATCAACTTTGAGTCTTTTGCCGGTTATAGGTATACCATTACCATTTTTCAGTTATGGTGGGTCTGCTACAATGAGTTTTACCTTAATGCTGGCAACTCTTTTGATGTTAGACAATTACCGCAATGTATATATTGAAGACATTTTCTAAAAAATATAGTCATGCCAAAGAAAAAGAAAAAAACAAAAAAAGAGCAAACAAACAGGCTTGAAAACTTTTTTACCCAAAATGAAAAAGTCCTGGTTATTTCCGCCTTTATAGTATTCATATTTTGGGCTATTATGCTCTTCCAATTGCAGGTTAGCCTGGGGGAGGATGATTCTGCCTATATCCTGGCAGCTAAAAATTTTCTTGAAGGCAAACAATTCCCTACATGGCATGGGTCTTTTTATCCCATTTTCCTGTCATTTTTTATTAAACTCTTTGGAGGTATACATTTAACGCTCTTTAAATCAATCAATATTTTTCTCACCCTGTTGCAATTAATCTTTCTTTATTATGCTTTCAGACGCAGAGTAGCATCTTCTATCCTGACGCTTTCATTATTCTTTAGCTCAATCAACCTCTTTTTGATAATATACTCTAGCCTAACGTATAGTGAACCATTATACATGGCTATCCAGGCAGGTATGTTATGGTCATTCTTCTATCTTTATGATAAGGTTAAATCCAACACACCCTTAAAAAAATCAATTGATGCATGGCTATTACTAGGCCTAACTATGTTCCTCTTGTCTATAACACGAAACATTGGCTGGGCAAGTATTATTTCCATTGTACTCTTTTTTATAATTGACAGACGTTGGAAAGAAGCAGGTTATAGTATTCTGTCAATGCTTGTTTTTTACTTGCCTTACA
>JALWNS010000321.1 GCA_027083655.1 Bacteroidales bacterium
TTAATACTTTCAGGGATAAAAAGCTCAGAAAAAAGCATCCTAACTTTGCCCGTTTTTGGGGCAAAGTTAGGTAATTTGCCATTGTATTAAAAATTATTCTTCTGCGTTGGTAATGAGCTTAAAGCCTACAGAATGCACGTTGATAATTTTTACTGATGGGTCGTCGGCCAAATACTTACGAAGCTTAGTAATATACACGTCCATACTGCGAGCGTTGAAGAAAGAGTCATCTCCCCACACGAGCTTGAGGGCATAATTACGTTCTACTACTTCGTTCATATTGCTGGCCAAGAGCTTGAGTAGTTCGTTTTCTTTTGTAGTAAGCTTGCGTACTTTGTCTCCAATTTTGAGGGTTTGGCGGACAGAGTCAAAAGTGTATTTACCAATCTGGAAAACAGTCTGTTTGCTCTCTGTGAGACGGCCGGTGCGGCGAAGGATAGCCTCGATACGCATTAGCAGCTCTTCCATGTTAAAAGGTTTGGTGATATAGTCGTCTGCACCGATTTCAAAGCCTTTGAGCACGTCTTCGTTCATGCTTCTGACAGTGAGGAAGATGATTGGAATTTTGCTATTGATACGGCGAATGTCTTTAGCCAGAGTAAACCCATCTTTTTTGGGCATCATAACGTCAAGGATGCACAGGTCATATTCGTTTTCCATGAATGTTTTGAATGCATCCTCGCCATCGAGGCAAAGGTCTACTTCGTAGCCCTTTGCGTCCAGATACTGACGCAGTACTGAGCCGAGATTGACATCATCCTCGGCCAAGAGAATTTTTGCTTTAGCCATGTTTTTTGAATTTTAGTTTTTTCTTAGCAAACTTAGCAAGTGGTAAATATATTGTGAAAGTTGATCCTTGTCCAGGTTCGCTATCAACAGTGATTTTGCCTCCGTGTTCTTCGATGATTTTCTTGACGTAATTAAGTCCCAGTCCAAAGCTTTTGTAATTGTGCACGTCTCCATTGTGTACTCTGTAGAATTGGTCAAAGATTTTCTTTTGTTCTTTCTTTGGAATGCCGATACCATTGTCTTGTACTGATATAGCCAGGTAATTTCCTTCGTTGAATGTTTCTATTTCTATAACAGGCTCACCTTCGTTGTATTTGAGGGCATTTTCGAGCAGATTGATGATAACATTTGTAAAGTGTGTTTCATCTACTATTATGGTATCGTCTTCGGCAAAGAAGTTTTTTATGATAAGACCATTTTTTTGCTTTACTTGAACCTCAAAATTTTTGATTATTTTTTCTAGAAGGGTGTGTGCTTTGTGATGTTGTAAGTTGAATCTGAGACGTCCACGTTCGACAACAGATGTTTGCAAGATTTTTTCGATATTAAAACGCATTCTGTCATTTTCCCTTTTAATGATAGAAGCAATATCCTTAATTCTTTCTGGGTTTTGTGGTAAAGACTTGTCCATTAACATTTCTGTAGCTAGCTGTATTGTAGCAATAGGGGTTTTGAGTTCGTGGGAAACATTATTGACGAAGTGTGTTTTTAGTTCAGAGATGCGTTTTTGTCTGAATATTAGGAATATAGTAAAAATGGCAACGAGCAGAAGGATAGAGGTAAAGAAAATAGTTGAGATGGCTAATGATGGTAGATAGTTAAACAGGTTACGGTTGTCATCGTTAAAGTATAGTAAAAGGTAATATTTGTTTAGGTTAAATTGTGTATGAGGGAAAAGTACCTTGGAGAATGTTTCTCTTTTAGAGTGTGAGAATTTGAAGCCTTCAGTTTTGAAAATAGCATTCTGGTCCTGGTCTATAATAGCCATTTCGTAGGGAAACTTAATATTGTTAGTTTTAAAAGCGCTATCAATTTTGGCTTTGAGATCTTCAGGGTCTATCCTCTTGGTGAGGTTTATTTTTTTCCCTGTAAGTGTTCTATTTAACTCGGCAATATAAAGGGTATTCTGGTTGTTAATTTTATTAACAAATTCGTAATCATTAAGTTGGATTTTTTTATCACTTTCCTGGTAAATTAAAAAACGTTTAGACTGGTTTGTCCTTTCTTTTAGTAGCTTTTGGATTTGTGGGTTATCTTCGAAACTGAAAGCTAGCGCAGAATCTGGAGAAGCAGATATAATTTCCTGGTTTCTGGAAAAAATTATTTCCTTAAGCTCGTATTCTTTAATAATATCATCGAGGATTTTGTTAACTAATGCATAAAATTGTTTTTCTTGTATAATGATCGATTCATTTATCCATTTGAGCTGGATATAAGTGACTGCAATTATCGATACTGCTAGCAAAATAGCTATGCCCCAGATAAAACCTCGCTTCATTTGTTAAATCTATTTTTATATTGCTTTTCGTAATATTTTTGATATTCGCCAGATACAACATTTTGTAGCCATTCCTGGTTGTTCAGATACCAGCGCACTGTTTTTTTCAATCCTGTTTCGAAATCTGTCTCAGGTTCCCAGCCTAATTCTTTTTTTATTTTGGATGCATCGATAGCATAGCGGTGGTCATGTCCAGGCCTGTCTTTGACAAAAGTAATAAGCTTTTCGGATGTACCAGGATCACGACCTAGCTCCTCGTCCATAACTTTACAAAGCAGACGGATAAGGTCGATATTTTTCCATGTATTATTGCCTCCAATATTGTAAGTCTCACCTACTTTGCCTTTATGGAATACAACATCTATAGCCTTTGCATGATCCTCTACATATAGCCAATCCCGTACATTAGTGCCTTTCCCGTAAATGGGTATAGGTTTCATGTTGAGGATATTATTTATAGCTAATGGAATAAGTTTTTCAGGGAATTGGTTGGGACCGTAATTGTTTGAACAATTAGTTATAACCGTGGGAAGCTTGTATGTGTTGTTATAAGCACGGACGAAATGGTCAGAGCTAGCCTTAGAAGCAGAATAAGGACTACGGGGATCATAAGGTGTCTCTTCTGTAAAGAAGCCATCATCTTCTAAAGATCCATAAACTTCATCGGTTGAGATATGGTAAAAAAGTTTTCCTTCTGGTTCATCTGCCCAATATTTGCGTGCTGCGTTAAGAAGTGTGACAGTCCCTATGATGTTGGTTTGGATAAATTCCATAGGATTTTCTATGGATCTATCTACATGGGATTCTGCTGCAAGATGTATGACGCCATCGAAGCGGTATTTCTCGAAAAGTGAGAATACCAGTTCTTCGTCAGTAATATCGCCTTTGATGAAAGTGTAATTTTCTTTGTTTTCGATGTCTTTGAGGTTTTCGAGATTGCCGGCGTATGTCAATTTATCCAGGTTAACAATATGGTAATTAGGGTAATTGTTAACAAACCTGCGGACAACATGTGATCCTATGAATCCGGCACCACCAGTGATAAGTATATTTCTTTGAGC
>JALWNS010000322.1 GCA_027083655.1 Bacteroidales bacterium
ACCATACATGTATCGAAGAGTTTTATTGGTTTTAAGCTTTTTATTTGTTAATTCAGTAATATTTGCACAAGAAGTTATAATTCATATAAATTCCCCGGTCCAGTCACAGGTCACTACAAAGGGCCTAAAGGCACAGTTAGACACATTGTCTCTACCTTTTTGGGATGATTTTTCTTCGCTAATGATAAGCGATAGCCTGTGGGAGAACCATGGTTGCCAGATAGATATCCATGGCAATATTAATCCTCCTTCTGTGGGGGCGGTGGAGTTTGATGCAATGGATAGCCTAGCTAATTTTTATGGTACTTATGACCAGTCTGTTGTTTCGGATATGCTTATTTCACGTCCTATAGACCTTTATTATCCTGGGGATCAGTCAATATATTTATCCTTCATGTACGAGCCAGGTGGGAATAAGGATATGCCAGATGAGAGGGATTCTCTTCTCTTACAGTTTTATTCACCTGTGGATAGTAGCTGGACAACTGTGTGGTATGCAACTGGTGGGGATAGTTTAGACGCTAAGTTTAAACAAGTAATATTGCAGGTTAGTGACAGTAAATACCTTCAGAAAGGTTTTCGTTTCCGTTTTGTTGCTTATAGTTCATTGGGCACAGTTTCGTTCCCTTCGTTGGTTAGTGATTGCGATTTCTGGTATGTGGATTATGTTTATCTTGACCGCAACCGTTATGCAGGTGATACTATATTTACAGATGTTGCACTGCAATATCCTCTTCTGTGGCGCTTTGGCGAATACAAAGCAATACCTTTAGAGCATTATAGGCAGGTATCCCAGGAATTGAATCATCATCTTTTGGTCAGTTTCAGAAATAATGACGGTGTAGGGCGTACTATCGACAGTCTTTATGTGGTCTTTAGGAAGAAGACAGATATGACGTTGATTGATACGTTATTTTTGGGGTCATATAGCTTCCCTCCATATGGAGATTTTTTTGTTAAAAATGACCAGGTAAATTATGCTTTTCCACAATTTAGCGATCAGGATGTAGAGATAGAGGCACAAACAAGGCTTGTGACTGACCAGTATGATCCAGGACAGAATAATCAGGCTATCTCGACAATTTATCTTACGAATTTTTATGCTTATGATGATGGTAGTGCCGAAGCTGGTTATGGCCTTTATGGCGATGGTACTTTCCAGTCATTGGTGGCTGCGCGTTTTTATACATACAAGGATGACTATTTAAAAGGTGTGAAAATATTTTTCAATAAAACCTATAATGGGCGCCAACCCCGGTATTTTTATCTTATGGTGTGGGAAAACGACCCCCTGACAGGCAAACCAGGAGATTTAATATACGAGAAATCTGGCATGGAGATAGACTTTGACCATTTGGGAGAATACCAGGCTTATTACCTAGACACACTGTTGAGGGTGACAGATACTTTCTACATTGGTTGGAAGAAAACCGATGAGCAATTAATGAATGTAGGCCTTGACCTGAACGATATTAGACCTAATTATAAATTCTATAACATCACAGGACAATGGGTAGCTTCGTCGATAGAGGGCAACCTTATGATACGTCCTATAATGGGACATGTATTGAATACACAAGTAGCCGGAGAAAATATTGATGTAAGGTTTTATCCTAATCCTGCTAATGATTATATTTTTGTAGAGCTCAGAGGCAAAGCAACGTTGAAGCTTTATGCAGTGGACGGCCGGCTAGTCATGTCGCGGCAGGTCTCAGGTAGGGAACAGATCGACGTCTCTGGCCTATTACCAGGGTTGTATATATTCCGTATTATTGATGGCCATGGACGGGTAGTGAGTAAAAAAGTGGTTATTAGGTAAAAAAACGTAAATGGACAGTTTGTGCCCTTTTATACACAATTCATGGCTATGAGCAGCGATGAGTTATTCTTTTTATTGCCTGGCATTTGAAAAAACATGAATTACCAGCCTTGCAGCCTGTCAATAAGAAAAGAGTTTTTGATCTCGGGGTTAATTTATCATTTTTCAAATTTCCTGAGCTCTAACTTTTCCCCATCGTAAACAGCATAAGTATTTTTGATCATCCATTCACCAAGGACAGTGAGCAGGCCATCGCCGACTGGCATCTGGTAAGCCAGGTGGCGATGGCCAAAGATGTAGAAATCTGCTTTGTAGCCATTCTGCTGTAGCCAACGCACATAGCGTATCTGTTTATCCTTCTGGGGATTATGTTGCTCTGTTATCTGGTAACGGTCACGGCGCCGCGAAAAACTCGTAGCCAGGAACGTGGCAAAATTAGGATGCAGTGCTGCAAAAAACTTCTGTGCCGGACGCCAACGGAAAACAGCAGTCATTGCCTTGTAAACCCATGATTCAAAAGGTGTCTGGTCACCATGCTCTATGACAAATTTTTTACCCTCTATAACCTGTACTTCCCGTTTGCGGTGCACCTTCAAGCCTATTTCATCTTCCAGGTATCCAAAGGTCCATACATCATGATTGCCTATGTAAAAATGTACTTCTACACCTTTATCGCTAAGCTCTGCCAATTTACCAAGGAAACGCACATAATTTCTGGGTACCACATGCCGCCATTCGAACCAGAAATCAAAAATATCACCAACAAGGTGTACCTGGCGGGCATGATTTTTTATTGTATCGAGCCAGTTTACTATAAGATTTTCCCTTTGCCTGCTAGTCTCATAATCCGGGTAGCCCAGATGAAAATCAGAAGCAAAATAATACATCACAAATTATTTTTTATAGGCCAAACAAGTGCAAGCCCAGCCCAACAAGTAATGCCACAAATATATTAATCGCTTTCATTAGCACAAAGCTACGCCCACTCTCTGCCAGCAGGGGCAATGATCCGTGTCCGTCCTGTGAAATAGAATTGGCTACTACCACACTCAAAGGAACTACCCCTTGCGAAAACAGAATAATAAAAATCAGGTGTGGACCAGATTCAGGTAATATACCTACCAGTACTGCCACGATAAGTACAAGCCAATAATAACGCTGGCTAAGATCTGCCAATGATTGCTCAGAAATATCCAGGTATGGCATAATTATCCGCAAGAAAACCATTATACCAAAAATCCACAGGAAAATTTTACCCAGATGTCGCACAACGATATGCCGCCAGATATGTTCCTTGAGAAAATGCTCAGGTACTGTGATAACCACGAATAGAGCAAAACCAAAAATAATAACCAAGCTATAACGGAAATACCATTTTTCAGGACCTATCACCCCAACAATTTCCATGACTATTAAACCCACCAGAGCCAGGGCAAGCAAACCACGATACACTGTCAGATGTTTGATATTCTCGCGTATTTTATCCCTGTCAAAGCAATAACACTGAGGGTTAGCCAGGTGTGCGTGGAGCAAATCGTTCTCAGGGGGTATGAGCGAACGGTGGGGATGATATACTAAATTGAGCACAAAGCCTGTAGCAAGCGCAACTACAAATAAAATAGCATTGATAAGTAGAAATTTATCAGGAATAATGCTAAGCATAGCAAAAGCTTCATCCCCTGAAGTGGCTATCATCATCGCAGTTAAAGCAGGAAAACTCAAAGCATTATGTATGTATAATGTAACTCCAAAAAACGATCCTAGACAACCCGGAATAATACCCAACAAAGCTCCTATAACGACCTGTATCCATGGATTACGTGAAAGTGAAGAAATAAACCTATCTTTTGTCTGAACAGTAAAATACTCCACGAAAAGCATCATGCCAAAAATAAAGCTCGTGATAACCAGAGATTCGCGTAATATACCAAAAACTTGGTTCATTGTTTTAATGTCAATTTATTTTTAACTTTGGACAAGCAAAGTTAATTTTTTCAACAAAATTTTAGTTATGGCAGAAGAAAAAGAGGCTCTCAATCAAGAAGCTAATCAAATATCTGACCAAACAGGAACACAAGAACAACAAGAAGAACAAAAGCAGCCAGAAGAGCCACAGATAGACGAGGCATCAAAGAGAAAATTGATTAAAAATTTTTTCCATTATAACGAGGCCCTGTTCCCTTCGCTATGGGAGTTTAATATTCTTGTTACTTATATTTCAGTGGCTCTGGGGCTGTTCATAGTTTTTTACTTTAATCCATCTGTTCCTACTTACCTGATTGCAGCTGTAGCCCTGGCAGTAGGTTTTTATTTTGCTTTGCGTTGGATAGAACCTTATTACCAAAAACGCCGTGAATATTCTATGCGGCCTACTCCAGATCTGATGCAATATTGGCTTGTAAATGACATAAAGAATATTGTCAAGCCCGCAGCTAAGGACCTTTTGTCCATACCTTCGACTGTTCCAGACGAAAACTATATTATTATCCCGTACCCTATTTATTGGGAACATCCGTCAATACCCGAGGAAGCAATACTAAGGGCAGATGTTGGAGGATCGTTTATTTACAGTGCTTACCACATTCAGATATTGGTTGTTGCCGAGAGTTTCCTGAGCCTGTATTCGTGCGATTACAACTGGGTGGAGAACGAAATCATTAACCAGCAGACACAGGAATTTTTCTTTGAAGATATATCCTCTATCAACACTGCTACAGAAGTACTGGACTATAAAATTTTTGACCAGAGGGATAAAGAAGAGGCCCCTACTATTGGTAATGTACCTGTGATTATTATCCACAACAAGGGTAATGAAGAAATGAAAGTCATCGTTGATGTGCCTGTGCTCAACGTTACCCCAAAAATACGTCAGAATACTATCCGTATAATGCAGGTTTTGAGAATTTTGCTTAGGAATAGACGTGCTGGCGAGGTTTTTGAATAAGTAATAAAAAAGTTTTTATGACTCTCGCTAAGGCTATTGAGAAAATAAAGCAGGAGCTTGACCTTTATTATTCTGTACACGAGATCTGGGTGTTTATCCATGAGATTTTTGGAGCTTTAATGAATCTGGATAAAGCACAAATACACGCACATCCAGAACTGGAGATACCTGCATCTACATGGAAACAAATCAGGTCGATTCTGCGTGAATTAAAATCCTATAAACCAATACAATATATCCTCGGGCATGTCTCTTTCTTTGGATTAACTATTTCTGTTAATCCCGATGTGCTCATCCCCAGGCCAGAGACCGAAGAGCTTGTTTCGATAGTCATCGAGGAAAACAAAAACCGCCAGGACATTAACATAATTGACATTGGCACAGGTAGCGGATGTATAGCCATTGCCCTTGCTAAAAACCTACCAGGGGCGAAGGTCTTTGCTACAGACCTCAAAAAAGAAGCCCTGGAAACCGCAAAGATTAATGCCAACCTCAATAACGTACGGATTAAATTCCAGCTACATGACATTATCGCTACATATAGCCCTGTGTTCGACGGCCAGCAACCGACCTATGATATTATCGTTAGCAATCCTCCTTATGTACTGCCTAGCCAGAAAAGCTTGATGAGCCGCACTGTCCTGGATTATGAGCCAGAAGATGCCCTCTTTGTACCGGAGAATGAGCCGCTTATATTCTACGAAGCAATATGCTATTTTGCCAGCCACAACCTAAGGCCGGGAGGCAAGGTCTATTGCGAGATAAACGAAGACATGGCTAGCGAAATCATTAAGATGTTCCAGCGACGGGGTATTGAAAACTTCTCCATCTACCACGACCTCAACGGCAAAAACCGCGTAGTACGCGTGGATTTCTGAGACCGTGTATAGCTTACAATAAATTTTACCATTAAATAAAATCTTTCCTTTGCAAGGTGCAAACTATACGCTTTCAAAGGAATATATACATCCATTGTAATCACATTAAGGGTTTTCACAGTATGTTGAGTTTTTAGATGTTGCTTAAGTATAGCTAACGTGTATAGTCTTAACTGTCACACAATTCTTGAGTAAAGCAGGTAATGTTTTGTTTCTCAAGGTATTAATAATCAACAAATTTTCTCCTGGGCACTAAAAAACTGTAGAAAAATTTTATTTTCTTTGCTGTGGATAACAACAAAAACCTATTACTATGGAACAAGTACATCCACTTGTAAGTATTATTATGGGCAGCGACTCTGATCTGCCTGTAATGGAGGAAGCAGCCCGGCTCCTGGAGGAGATGCATGTGACCTTTGAGATAAAAATCCTATCTGCACACCGCACACCAGAGCTGGTCAAGGATCATGTCTCACGGCTCAAGGACCGTGGTGTGCGTGTCGTCATAGCTGGAGCAGGTGGTGCTGCACACCTGCCAGGTGTTATTGCAGCCTATACCACGTTGCCTGTTATAGGTGTACCAATAAAAGCCTCAATATCAATAGACGGTTGGGATTCAATCCTCTCTATACTTCAGATGCCACCTGGCATACCTGTGGCTACAGTGGGCCTCAATGCAGCACGTAATGCAGCTATCCTGGCATTGCAAATACTTTCTATTACTGACGAGAGCTATGCTCAACGCCTGCAGCAATACAGACAAAACATGAAGACAAAAGTTGTAAATGCTAATCAAAAGATCAAAGACCTGAAATATAAGTACCTTATCGACTAAAATTTTTATATTTTTTTTGTACTTTTTTATCTTAGCATCTGAAAATAATTTTATCTCATAGCAAAATTGTTTTTAACTTTGCAGCCTGAAGTGCTGTTTATTGACTTGATTTAAAATTTCTTGAACATAACGAATTTATGAAACGCATTGTTTATCTATTAGTTATTATAAGTCTAATTTTGGGTGCTTGCTCACAAAAAGGTGAACTTGCAGCTACAGGAGAAAATAGACGTCATAAGAAGAAAGAACAGCGCATACCTAAGAAAATTACCTTCAATTATGTTTTGAGGTCTAGGGACTATAATCTGAAGTATCAAAAAGCTTTCGAATATTACAACAAAAAGAAATATTATAAGGCATTGGATCTTTTTGGTCAATTAGTCCCTCATTACCGGGGCACGAGCCGTGGTGATGAAGTATTGTTTTATTACGCTATGACAAACTATATGCTAAAAGATTATGTAACTGCAGGTTATTATTTTAAAAATTTTGCATACTCGTATCCTAATAGCGAATTTGCCGAAGAAGCCATGTTTATGAGTGCATATTGCTATTATCTCATGTCGCCACGATGGTCTCTGGATCAGGAGATGACCAATGATGCTATTACACAATTTGAGATGTTTTTGTCTAAGTATCCACAGAGTGACATGGTCGATTCGGTTAATCACCTGATTGACAAGCTCAGATACAAGCTTCAGGAGAAGTCATACCGTAATGCCAAGCTCTATTATGACCTGGGATATTACAACGCTGCTGCGATAGCTCTGGATAATAGCCTCAAGCAATATCCAGATTCTCCATTTAAGGATGAAATCCTGTACTATATTGCACTTAGCCGGTATAACTATGCTAGCAATAGTATAACAGACAAGCAAGAGCAACGTTTCCTTGATGCATTGGATGCTATCTTAACATATAAAGACCAGATGCCCGATGGCAGATACATAGATAAGATTAATGAATTAGAGCAAAAAATAAATGCTAGATTGGAAAAACTCCACAGTAAATAAAAAACAATAATATAACTATGGATTTCAAAAAAATCAAAGCTCCATCAACTACTGTCACTTACGACCTGGAAAAGCTGGAGAAAGGAACTGATAACATCTATGAGAGTATAATTATCATGGGAAGGCGTGCAGACCAGATAGCCGTTGAGATGAAAGAAGAGCTGTCTAAAAAGCTCGAAGAATTTGCTTCCTACACAGATAACCTCGAAGAAGTTTTCGAAAATCGTGAACAGATAGAAATTTCGCGTTTTTATGAGCGTCTGCCAAAGCCTACTGCTATAGCTATCCAGGAATTTATTGAGGGTCGTCTCAAATGGCGTAAGCCACGCCGCCAGCAGCGTCGCCGTAGCTAAATATCTTTCAGGCCTCGACGCTAAGATACGTGAAAATTTTGCAAGCCCCTGGAAATGAATTTTCAGGGGCTTTTGTTGTTTACCATATTTTCCACAACAGGAGTGCAGATCCCTAATGCAAAAACATTCTATATGAGGCGTTGATGCCCAGCCTCTATGCAATTATCCCTGTAGGCTCTGCTTGTACCCAAGCCGCTCATCAAAACCTGACCGCAAAAAACACAACACACTAAAAGCCAAATGAATATAATGTCTTTGGGCAAACAGAATCTTGGCACACGGAGAGAAAGACAAAATCATTAACCACAGAGCCATAAATTTGTGTAAATTTGTGCAGGATAGCATAATCATTACTCAAAAAAACATTAACACTAATGGGCATTGAACTGATAAAAAAATATTTCACGCTCACACCCACGCAAGAAGACTTGCTAATAAAATTCGCAGATCTTGTTCTGGAGTGGAACAAAAAAATAAATCTCATCTCACGTAAGGATATAGATTTTCTATGGGAGAGGCATATTTTACATTCACTGGCTATAGCAAAGGTTATTGACCTGAAGACCGCCCATGTTATTGATGTTGGCAGCGGTGGCGGTTTCCCTGGAATACCACTTGCAATTATGTTTCCCGATGCAGATTTTACGCTCATTGACACCATAGCCAAGAAGATTACTGCACTCGAAGGCATCATTGACGATCTAGCACTTGAAAATGTGCGGGCAATGAGATCACATAGCAAAGATGTTAAAGACAAATTCGATTTTGTAACTGCACGGGCAGTGGCTGACTTTCGTAAATTCTATAAACAAACCAAGCACCTGGTGCGCAAAGGCCAGATAACATCCCTGCCCAACGGTATATTGTACCTCAAAGGCGGAGATTTTCGACAAGAAATAGCGCCGTTTGGTAAACGGGTTAAGATCTTTGACATTCAAGACTTTTTCACCGAAACATTCTTTGAGACAAAAAAAGTTATTTATCTGGGCTTTTAATTAACTTAGAAAGGCTTTATCACTGATTTGCGGGCGTGCCTTTGGCACCCCGCAAATCATAAAGAAGTATAAAACCTGTGCCTTTATATTAGATGGAGAGGCAGGTGTATATTGTCTTTGAAACCAATCCGGTATATTGCGTAATAACAAAGCCGCTTTACACAGAAGGCTTATTTTTGAATAAAAAGCTTGGCTAAAAATAAAAAAGACAAGTTGTAAAATTGTCCGGAGCTATTTTTATCTTTTGGAGGGTTATTCCGACAAGCCGTGAATGGACTGTAACGATGCTATATGAACATATTTTAATGAAAATACTTGAAATTAAACTACGCTGAATTTGCTATCACTATTGTAAATCATGACTTTAGAACAAGTCTTTTTTTCTAAACAAACGGCCCCGCTGGTATGTGAACCAGCGAGGCCAGAAACAAAGCATCATGACAATTGCACTCAGAATATTTTTAGAAAGTAGATGTTATCCTAAAGGAACTTTAGTTTTGATTCATTAGCTCCTTGACCTTATCAAGCACAATCTGTGCGTGTTTTACCTCGCCGCTTTTACGCTTCTGGCGCACCTTGACATTGTACCATCTATAGGCAATATTCCCTTCTGGATCAACTATAAAAGTCGAACGGATAGTGCCCTCTGTCTCCTTGCCATATTGCTTTTTTATACCCCATGCACCGTAAGCTTTGAGCACTTCTTTGTCTGGGTCGCTCAATAGCGTTATGCCCAGGTTATGCTTAGCCACAAATTTTTGGTGTGATTGTACCGAGTCCTTACTTATACCCATTACAACTACTCCTAGATTGTCGTATTCTCCTTTTAGTTCTGTAAAATCCTGTGCTTCTTTAGTACAACCAGATGTATTATCCTTTGGATAAAAATATACAACTACCCACTTTCCTCTAAAGTCCTTGAGACACACCTTATTACCATTGGTGTCAGGTAAACAAAATTCCGGAGCTTTCTGTCCAACCTCCAACATAAGTTTTATAATTTTTAGTTTCTCCAAAATTAGAAAAATTCCAAATATTATTTTCTTTGTATGAAGATTTTTTATACAAAGCAAGTATTAAAATTTAATAATAACTTTGTTACCGCCGGGTATCTGGCTTTTTATATAAAAAATTAGCTTGCAACAAAATTTTAGAAAATGATAGGAACAATTGTAAACACTGGGGCTGTAATTCTGGGAAGCACATTAGGCCTTTTGATAAACACAAGGCTTCCGGAGAAATACATAAAAATCATATTTGATGCCCTGGGCGTTTTTACCTTATATCTGGGCTTTAAAATGGCACTCGAAGGCAAAGAATTGCTCTTCATTATCTTTAGCCTTATTTTAGGAGCTATCACAGGGCAATGGCTACGTCTTGAAGAAAGAACAAATAGCCTATCTGACAAGGTAAAAAATAGACTTAACATAAAAAACAAGCATTTTACGGAAGGTTTGATAACTGCTTTTCTCATGTTCTGTATGGGCTCCATGACAATACTGGGTGCAATGGAGGAAGGTTTTGGCAATCCTCCTAATTTGTTATTAACCAAATCAGTTATGGATGGCTTTTCTTCCATTGCCCTATCTTCTGCTATGGGTATTGGAGTAATGTTTGCCTCTATACCTTTGTTTCTTTACCAGGGAGGGCTCACATTGCTAGCTTCGCAACTAAAGGATGTTTTAACTCCTGAGATAATAGCCGAACTAACAGCCACTGGGGGTATTCTGCTCATTGCACTGGGTATCAATATTCTGGAGCTTAAGAGGATAAAAGTGCTCAACCTCACACCTGCCCTTATTTATATTGTCCTGTTTATGATGGTATTTGGAGGGTAGCAGGTCAATTCTTTATGTTTTCATAAAGAGCCTCTATATTCTGTGCTAGCTTGGAGTCCTGTAGTTTGTCAATCTTCTTGAGTATCTTGCGTGCCTTGTCCAGGTAAGTCTTGGTCAGATCATTTTTCTTGAGATGATAATAAATCTTGGCTATCTGGTAAAAATTCTGGGCCATGAGCTCATTGTCCGCAGAGAGGACTTTTTTTCTCAGCTCTAATGATTTTTTTGCATATTCCAGTGCTTTGTTATAATCCCGGGTTTTGATAAAGACCTTTGCCAGGTCACAATATGATTGCGCAAGATCCAGGACCTTTTCGCTGTTAAGTTGTTGCCGGGCAACCTTGGAGTAATATTCCCGTGCCTTGTCTAGATTACCAAGCATCTTGCTAATATGTCCAAGCTTATTGAATAGCTCGCCAAGCTCTTTGCTCCGGTTTGACAGGTGTTTACGGCGCACCTCCATAGCTTCTGACAGATATTTTTCTGCTTTTTTCCAGTGGCCTTTGTCGATATAATAATTTGCTAATTTTTCGTAGAGATGGGCAATAATGTCATATTCCTTAAGATTCCTGGCTATCTTGGTGGCCTTATTTATCCATTCTGTGGCATAGGTTGCTCTTCCCTCTGATATGTAATTTTCTATTAGCTTGACCAGTTGTGTTAAGATTTGTTTGTTGTCGGCATGTGGATCCCGGAGCATCTTTTTAATCTCCTTTTCCTGTTGCTTAACGCTATCCTTTGTAATGTCTGCACTGTGCGGGGGCTTCTGGGCTTCTAAGGCTGGCACGGAAGTTTCAAAGTCTTTGATGCTAAACTCAAAATGATAGAAAATCCAGTCCCAGAAATCGGCCATTGATTCTTTTATCTGCTTTAGAAAAGCTTTGTTTACAAAAAAAATAACCTTACCCGTGGTATCGGCAAAAAATTTCTCCCGTTGCAAATTTATCAATGTCAAAAATTGTGTAGGTGTGTATGATTGCATCTGGTTGGAATAAACAAAGCCAGCATGCTCCAAATCATAAATATACAGAAATCCCTTTCCTGTGTTCCTTATTTGCTCTCGCAACTGTGGGACTATTTGTTCCTGGGAGAATTGTGATAGTCTAATGCGTTTTTTCTTTACATTTGGGAATGCCTGGTCAATGATTTTCTCTATCTTATCGGCAGTGATAATATTGTCGTAATAAATGGCCAGAATGCGCCTTCGATCTTCGGATAAAATTCGCAAAAGGGCTTTAATATTTTTCTCAAAGTTGGGCATAAAATTATATAAACTTGTCAATCACAGGGTTAATGATGTAATCACCATTAAATTTAAGTACAAATAAGTTAAAAAGCAAGGTGCCATCTTCCTCATTGGCAGGCTTAAGCTCTCTTTTCCTTGCCTTTAGCTCGCGCAAGACTTTTATCTGTTTTGTGCTCAACATCTCATACATCATTCTCCCATATTCGTGTACTATCTCCTGTGTCTCGTTCATACGTAGTCTGGGATCATCAGCATACAATAAGCAGAAACTAACCAGTTTAAACAGCTGCCTCATCAGCCCTCCTGACATCCTTACTAAATAATCCAGTACTTCCTCGCTTTCGAAAAATTTTTCAACATTAATACGGCGACTTATTACATCGGCCAGTATCTTGCGGTTGCTCTCATTATCAACACGTATCACTGGCAAGAAAAATGTGTCAAAATTTTCTTTTGACACTCTATTGCGCGAATGGTATTGTGCTTCTATTGGGAAGGAAAGGATAATGTTTGCATTAATCGAACGGATAGAAGTATTGTCATGTACTATTAATTCGTCATAGACCTTGGGTTGCACCTTTTCCAGACCATCTATGATAAATAGGACATCACGCCCCTGACCACTCTTTTGAATAGTTTTGCGGATATGGCGTAGCTTTTCGTTAAAATTGTCAATTATATCAGGCATCCGTGTCTTTATACGCGTCCTTATCCTCTCGGCTATCTGTGAATTTACAGAAAACTCTGCACCTATATTTATTTTTGCCATGAACCAGCTTAGTAAATTCCATCCTGCCTCTCCTTTTCCACTAATACTAGCACCAAAACGGCGGCTTATCTCAGAGAGTGTCTCCTTGTCGCTAATCAGATCGCGTATAAGCTCAGAAAGTTGATCTGCACCATCTTTGAGCCTCTTGTCCTCCATCAAACGTTGTGCAAACTTGTAAAACAGTATGAAATAGAAGTCCTCTGGCTGAAAGCGTGTTATGTTATATTCCTGCTCCAATTCTATGAAAACCGTAAAATACCCCTTGGGGCCTGTTATTTCATTTGCCAGTTTCCTTAGCTCTGTTGTCTTGCCTGATCCTCTGTAGCCAGTGAACAAAATTTTCTTGTATCCCTTAGGTTCGGATAGCAAATGCCCTGTTAACTCGTCTACATTTAAAGCTCTCTTTATCCTGCTCCTGTAATTATCAAATTTAGTCTGAATACGCGCTTTATCCAGATCTACGTATAACTGCGGATATTTCATAATGTCAAAATCTGGCTCCAGGACAGTGCGTGCATGATACAAATCATTAACAGGAAACTGGTAGTCCATGCTTGATAATTTTAAAACAATATTTTACACAAATTTAATTACGAATTTAATTTTTACAAAATTTTAAAACTTTATTTTCTCACATACTGTTTTGAAAAAAAAGAAAGATGAAGCTTTCTTATTTCATCTTCGTCAAGAGGGGGAACAGAAGACTTTAAACTTGCTACTGTTCCCTTTCTTTTTCTACCAATCTCTCTTGAGGAACCCACCTGAAAGCCAAGAAGAAAAAGAGCTTTACGTACACAGAGGGCTGAGGAGTAAGAAACCCAATACCCGTAAGGGTCTATATTTTCTTTTATAAGTTTTAAAAAATCGTATGTCCAAAGC
>JALWNS010000323.1 GCA_027083655.1 Bacteroidales bacterium
AAATGTAAATGCATAAAGTCCATTGTTAAACGGATCTACCGAAACAGAAAAAACATCTGCAATTGCATCTTCATCACGTTTACTCAGGTCCATACGAATGCTATCCGGAGCTGTATCATACATTATTGCACCTACATATAAGCCTGAATTGTCATATAAAACACGAACCTCTGTTCTCTGTGAAGCCTGACCTCCATTGTCTGGTTCGAATTGTATAAAGTCTGTAGCAACAGGCGCCTGCTTCCATGCAGGCTCATCCAGAACGCCATCAATTTTTATTTTACCTGTGAGATACTGAGCCTCAATCGTCTTAGCATCTTGTGCCTTAGCTATAAAAGCGAAAAGAAAGGCAACAATCAATATTAATATTTTCTTGTTCATAATTACTTTTTCGTTTTTTTAAGTCCTTTGCTTTAACGGCTAATGTAGGGAAAAGTTACTTTAATAAAAGTTAAATGCTCCCATATATTCATAAACATTCAAAAATTTATACTTTTGGGAAAAACTAAACCGTGTGCTATGAAAAAGCTAAAAATTAATGTGACTAGTGAAATAGGTAAGTTGAACGGAGTTATCATACATGAACCAGGACAGGAAATAGAAAATATGACGCCTCGTAATGCCGAAAGAGCTCTATACTCTGACATACTTAATTTAACCATAGCATCAAAAGAATATGCACAGCTTAAAGGTGTACTAAAAAAACTAACCAATGTATTTGAAATCAAATACTTACTTACAGACATCCTCGAAAATGAAAAGGTAAAATGTGAATTAATAACCAAAATCTGCAGAAACGAAAACAAACCCGAACTAAAAGACTATTTGCTCGAGGTTGAGCCTTCTGAACTTGCCCGGATGCTTATAGAGGGGGTTGAGATGCAGAAAAACACACTTACCAAATACATGAACCCAGAACGTTATGACCTTCCTCCGTTGCATAACCTCTTTTTCATGCGCGACTCCTCTGTGACCATCCTCGACAAGGTGCTTATCTCACGCATGGCCAATAAGGTCCGGGAGCGTGAAGCTTTGCTAATGGAAGCTATTTTTGACTATCATCCCCTGCTATCGACCAAGGTACATAGCCCATACAGGTTTAAAGACGCTAATGGGATAAAAATCGAAGGAGGCGATGTTCTGGTAGCCAGGCATGATGTCTTGATCATTGGACTTGGCCAGCGTACCTCGACACAGGGTATTGACTATATTATGGAAAACTTTATGATAAACGATCAAATCAACCACATAATAGTCCAGGAACTACCACACGAGCCAGAATCCTTTATCCATCTGGACATGGTATTTACTTTCCTGGACATTGACAAGGTAATGGTCTATGCTCCAGTAATTTTCAAATCTGGACGTTATCAAACAATCCACATCGAGAAGACAGGAGAAAATAAAGTCAAAATCACCGAAGAAAATAACTTACTGGATGCACTTAAGAAACTTAAATTTGACCTGCAACCACTATTCTGTGGCGGTACCAAGGACGAATACATCCAGGAAAGGGAACAATGGCATAGCGGAGCTAACTTCTTTGCCGTAGGTCCTGGCCGCGTTCTGGGATACGAAAGAAACATCAATACTATCGAAGAGCTAGCCAAACATGGTTTTGAAGTAATAGCAGCCGATGAGGTCATCAAGGGAAAGAAAGACCCAGAGCAATATGAAAAATTTGTTATTACAATTGCCGGATCAGAGTTAGCACGTGGAGGTGGTGGTATCAGGTGTATGACTAATCCTATTATTCGTGATGATGTGAAATGGTAAATATTGGCCAATGGTTAATAAAATTATCGGTAAGATCAAGAAACCAGGTTTTCTGCAAGATACCTTGATTTTAATGTCCGGGACAACAGTAGCCCAACTCATACCTATACTTGCTTCGCCAATTCTGACACGTTTGTTCGGGGCCGAGGAATTCGGCCTCCTTTCTATTGTCTCGTCTATAGTGTTTTTCCTTGGTGCATTATCAGCACTAAAATATGAGCTTGCTATAGTCTTGCCACACAAAGACTCGGACGCAGACAATGTCTATGCCCTGTCTGTTTTTACATCGTTTGTTGTCAACATATCATTATTTGTAATATTCATCTTTATTGCCCGTCCTACTGCACGCCTGCTAAAAGCAGATGCTCTAACATGGATGCTGCCATGGACAGCCGTTGTCGGTTTTTTCCTGGCTTTGTTTAACATAACAAACTACTACCTGCTAAGACAAAAGGCCTTTAAAAACGTAGCAGCTAATAAAATCACCCGTACACTGAGCACTGCCCTGCTACAGATAGGAATGGGACTGGCAAAAATCAAGTACGGCCTTGTCTATGGCTTTGGAATGGGGCAACTCGCAGGCAATAGTTTAAACTTTTTCAGGATTAGCTACAAGAAAATCATTAATAACCTCTCACTTGTCAAACTCATAGCCCTATCCCGTAGATACAAGAAATTTCCCCGTGTTAGTTTTCCTGCAAACGTGCTATACCGCCTATCCGTTGAGACCTACAATATCATCCTGCCCATACTGTATGATATGAAAATCCTGGGCTTTTATTACCTGGCATACCGTATGACAATAGCACCTATTACCTTCATAGGGCAAGCAATCTCAGATGCTTACCTGAAACGTGCTAGCGACGAGCTCAAACAAAAAGGCCATTTGAAAGACTTGTTTAAGCAACTTGTTTATAAAGTCTTAGCAGTGTCATTGCCTATTTATGTGTTAATGTTTCTACTCGCTGTGCCAATCTTTACCATTGTTTTTGGCAAAGCATGGTACGAATCTGGCCTGTATGCAAAAATACTTACGCCTTGGCTGTTTTTCCGTTTTATTTACTTCACTTTTGCCCAGACATATACTATTCTCGAGAAGCTAAATTATACCTTCATTATACAGAGCATTAACCTGACCTTCTCTGTCATTGTCTTTGCACTGGCATATTTTCTTCAATGGCCAATGCTTACATGGGTAACAGTATTTAGTGCAGGTATGTCGCTAATTTATTTAGGTGGTTTCCTGGCTATTGTGTATCTGGTTAATAAACAATACAAACAAGCACAGAAAAAAGGTATTGTAAGGTAAGGATATGCAGGACACAGGCTCCCTTGCTACAAGAAGCAGGTAATGCCGTTTATATAATCAAAAATAGCTCTTAGCCATGCAAGGTGCCTACGGCACGCTTGCATGGGGACTAGGCATTTTCCTAATTAATACTTTTTAATGGATTATTTTAGTCTAATCTTGTTTACCTGCAAGGTGCCTACGGCACGCTTGCATGGGGCTAAGCGTTTTTTCCAGTTAATCCGTAACTTTTTATTTCGCATGCAATATGT
>JALWNS010000324.1 GCA_027083655.1 Bacteroidales bacterium
ATGATGTGTTGGGATATATAGCTTCACGCTTAAAAGAAGTTGATGAATATGTTAGTGAAGTTGATAAAATTTACGGTTTGTTTTACCAGATGGTTAGTAATTATACGAATAGTGTTGACTATTACCGTAAGATTTTAGCAGACTACGATAAACTAAAAGAACTTTATTTAGCACCAGAAGAAGAAATTTTCCCTCGTTTGGATACTTTGGGTTTGTTGTTTGATTCGACAATGAGTATGTATGAGCTGTATAAGGCAGCATTAGAATCATATCCATTGAAAAAATATAACCAGACAGTGATGCTCAGGCCAATTACTTTATACCGCCTTGAGGGGGTTACAAATACTGATTTTTTGAGTGATACTTTGTTGTTTTGGGATTATAGACAGTGGGTAAAGCAAACTAGGAAAGTACTAACAACTGATATCCTAAACCTTAGGTCTAATATTGAGCTTCATTACAACAAATTGACTTCTGTAGAAAATAATTTAATAAAAACAAAAGACTACTCTGATGATTACGCCGGGTATTTTCTACCAGTGCAAGTAATTTATCAAATTGAAAAATATGACATCAATTCTATTGTAAGTAATTTGTTCAAGTACAAAAAAGCAAAGACAGATTTTCTTGCTTTCCGTTTGCATAGTTTTAATGATACAACAGATAGTCTAACAAAGCTTGTAGTAAGGGCTAATTCTTATGCGCAAGAAAAAAAATTTTTAAAAGTCCTCGACTCCTTACTCGATGTGATTTCTAGTTTGAATACTCCTAACAACATCCACAAATACAGGGACTTTTTTAACTTGCATTACCCTGATGGACTTGCAACCTATATCCAGGAGGAAAAGGATTTACTCATTGGCATAGAGCAACGGGATTTTGAGCATTTTAAGTATTTTCTTTTCAGGGATGTGTTTAACTATGCTTTTGATTCTACTTTTGTCCTTTATCAAAAAGATACAATACCTCTTTATATTGTAGCCGATAGTAGTAGCAAGTATCTCACAATGGATATAGGGCATGATCCTTTGAATAACATTTTTGTAACGGGTGTAGTAAAGACAGGGAAAACAATAAAAGTTTATGTGGCAAAAATTACTAAACATGTACTACACTGGGTGAAGTTTATACCAGTTCCGCAAGGATATAGTGTGTTATCAGCTAAAATATATCCATATACGGATGGTGTTGTTGTTGATATTTGCCAGGAAAACATGGAAAACACTGGCTATAATTCTTTTTATCGTTTTGACCAGGTAGGAAATAGAGGGTTTAGCTTCCGTTCGGATGTAGATTTTGTGCCTCGTTCGATTTTTTACGATGACATTAATAATTACATGGTAGTTGCATACAAAGGAAGGGACAAGGTCAAATCATATTCTCCAGGAAAATTAGTATTGGAAAAATGGGATGTTAGCCAGAAAAAAAATATTTGGCGTTTGGAGTTTGATCATACAGGGGATTTTGTCAATATCATACGTTTCGATAGTGTCTATTATGCTTTTGTAAATTATAATAGATTTGTTGATAATCAGGGGAAAGTCTATTCTTCTACATCCAATAGCGTAGGAGTGATAAGGATTACTGAGTCAGGAGAGATATTGTCTTTCACCCCTATCGAAAAAGCAGGACAATTTTATCTTGTTTACTCATTAAAGCTGAGTAGTGAGAAATTTAATTTACTTGGCTTCCAGACTGAGCCTTTTGATTTCCGTAAGCAGAGTTTTAATCAACTTCCCGCTCTCAGGAGTATAATAATAAACAAGTTTTAGGATATGGTGTAAATTTTGCATAATTTAGTGAGGTAAATTAATTTTTTTCAGATGAGATATCTTGTTATAGCTATATTGTTATTTATCTCACAGTTAGCAGGTGCGCAGATACTAAAAAACATAGGTGTAATACCTTTTGTGAATAATTATACTGCAGAAGACTATAGGGCGGAAAAGCAGAATTTTTCTGTTATTCAGGATGATAGAGGATTGATTTATGTTGCTAACATTGATGAAGCTATTCTTGTATATGATGGCTCACAATGGTCAAAGATAAGTGTCCCGAATACTCCTGTCATATCCCTATGTAAATCTTATGATAATACCATTTACGTTGGAGCAAAAAATGATTTAGGTTTCCTTGAGCATACACCTGTCCACGGATTAGTGTATAAATCCCTCAAACCTCTTATTCCAGAGGAACAGCGTGTATTTGGCAAAGTTTGGCAGGTTGATTATACAAAGGATTCTACCATTGTTTACCTTTCTTCATTATATTTATTTTTCTACAAAAATGGTAAGCTCAGGAGTTTGTACATAGATTCTGTCGCACCAAAAAGTTTGTTTCTTAGAATGTTTAAAGTAAATGGAGATTTGTATTTCTCCTTGAAGTATAAAGGAATATATAAATATACTCCTGATTCCCTGGTTTTTGTTGAAGGATCTAGAAATTTATGGCCATCTATGGCTATGCTCCCTTATCCTCCCAACCAAATATTGATCTTTTCGTTTTTCGATGGATTTTTCTTGTATGATGGTAAACGTATAAAAAAAATAGAAACACCTATTGATGATTTCTTGCTTAAAAATGTTTATAGGGCAATACCTGTATCTGACCGTTATTATGCTTTTGCCCTGGTAAGGGGTGGTGTGTTGATTACAGATTTAATGTTGCGCCCAATACAATACCTTGATGTTAATTCAGGACTATACAATGATAAGGTGCAAAATCTTTTCGTTGATAAAGATGATAATTTATGGCTTGCATTAGATAATGGTATAGCCTCTGTGTATTTGTTTTCTCCTTTCACACTATTTGACCATAATTATGGATTTAAGAAGTCGACAAAGACTTTCTCTGCACTTTTGTGCCGCGATACACTATATATAGCCAATTCTGATGGGCTTTATGCTCGCAAATGGTATAATTATGAAGACAAAACTAAACCTTTACAACCTTTTGTACAGATACAAAATGCTAATACAAAGACGTATACTATCCGCAAAGTAGATGATGCCATACTTGCCTCCAGTGACCTTGGGCTCTACCAGGTGCGCAATGGACGGGCATACTTTATTACCAATGATCGTACTGTAAGGAATTTCATACAGCTACAGTCCAATCCTGATATTATAATTGGTGTTTCAAATTCCCTGTTGCTATTTAAGCGGGATAAAAAGGGACAGTGGCATTTCGTGCAGAATGTTAAAAATTTTAGTTATCCAATCCGTTATATTGCCGAAGATACAAGTGGATTTATATGGGGATCTGAAAGTACTTATGAAGTATACAAGATTTATCTGAATGAAGATTACGATTCTGTCTAAAAAGTCTTAGTA
>JALWNS010000325.1 GCA_027083655.1 Bacteroidales bacterium
CCATTTTTCCCTGTCAAAATGCGTCAAACTCTGCTCAAGGTATTTTCCCAGCTCTATGCGAAGTCCACTTTTCTCGCGGCGGGAAAGAAGGGAAGAAAAGAAGCGTGTTATAAAGCTCATTCACTATTTCTTTTTATTTTCTAAGATACAATTTTCTGAAGAAAGAGCAAATAATAAAAAAGCTGCCCTGCGGGCAGCTTTTTTTACTCTTCCAATATCTTGAGTACCTCGTCCGTAAGCTCCATATTGTGATATACTTTCTGCACATCGTCCAGGTCTTCGAGCTCATCGATCATTCTAAGCACTTTCTTGGCAGTCTCAGCATCTACTTCCTTGGTAGAGACTGGAACACGCTCAAGATCTGCACTCTCTGGCTCTATACCAAGCTCATTAAGCTTATTACTCATTTTGCCATAATCTTCGAAGGTCGTTGTTATAACATAAAAACCTTCATCTAATTCTATATCTTCTGCCCCTGCATCAATAAGCTCAAGCTCAACTTCTTCATTAAACTGATCCTGTGGTATGCGGAAAATTCCTTTACGGTCAAAGATGAATTTCAATGACCCACGTTGGCCAAGGTTTCCTCCACGTTTATTAAACACAGCACGGACAGCACTTACCGTACGGTTATTATTATCTGTCATTGCCTCGACAAAGATAGCCACACCACCCGGACCATATCCTTCGAATGTAACTTCTTCCAGGTTAGAAGGGGACTGCGTTGCTTTCTTAATAGCGCGCTCAATATTGTCCTTTGGCATGTTAGCACTCTTGGCATTCTGTATTGCCATACGCAAACGCGGGTTAAACTCAGGATCTGGTCCCCCTTCCCTGATTGCAATCTCTATTTCGCGCGAAAGCTTGGAGAAAATCTTTGATCTCTTTGCGTCCTGGGCTTGCTTACGGTGTTTTATATTAGCCCATTTACTATGTCCAGCCATAAATTCGTGTTTTCTGATTTTATTCTATGCAAAGGTAATGATTTTAGAGCAAAAAAAGAATATCAAAGCTCAATTTCACCCACAAATACCTGTCTGGCCGGGCCCTGAAGATAAACCTTTTTAAAACATCCTGCTTCACGGTCAAAGAAAACCTGCAGATTTCCACCCCTGGTCTGCACCTGCACAGGACTGTCAAAACCATATTTCCATGCACTAACAAGAGCACTGGCTACAACTCCAGTACCACAGGATAATGTCTCTGCTTCGACGCCCTTTTCATAAGTCCGCATCTTTATCTGCGAAGGCGATAACACTTGCACAAAATTTACATTTGTGCCGCCGGGTTTGTATCTGTCCGAATAACGTATAGGTCGGGCAAGACTTGCTATATCCCCTAGCCTTTGGACATCATCACTGAAAACCACTACATGGTGTGTACCTGTATTAACATATATCTCAGTTCCATAATCTTTAACCTGGCATACATCCCTGAGCCTTAGCAAAACCTGGTCTTTGTCCATGACCCTGGCATCGTGCACACCATCACGGGCCTCGAAAACCGTCTCCCTGCCTTGCACAATGCCCAAATCATAAGCCATCCTGACACTACAACGGCCTCCATTACCACAGAAACCAGCAGGTGTTCCATCTGGATTGTAAAAATCCATGAAAAAATCTGCCTCTGTGTGTGGGCGCAGTATTATCAAGCCATCAGAACCAATACCAAAATGCCTATCACACAAAAAGCTTATCTGACCGGCACTTAACCTGAGGTCGTTATCAAAACCATTGATCATAACAAAATCATTACCCGTAGCCTGGTATTTATAAAATTTCAGTTTCATATTTTAGGATTTTTTGAAAAAACTTTACACTGCAAGGTGCTTTGTGCACGCTTGCCGTGATATGTGGTTATCTCTTTTCTTTACACTGCAAGGTGCATTGTGCACGCTTACAGCGATATGTTTGTTATCTCTTTTCTTTACACTGCAGGTGCTTTCTGCATGCTTACAGCGATATGTTTGTTATCTCTTTACCCTGCAAGGTGCTTTGTGCACGCCTGCCCGGGACGTGTGGGTTCGCTATGTATCAACACATTTTTAACAAAAAATTGGTATTACCTTGTCCCTTTTACCAGCGGTACAAAGCTAAAACCTCCGTATCGCTCCGTGATATAGTCTTTATCACCGACTTTTGTCAGGCGCACCATTGTGCTACCCCACCCACCATCATCAACCGGAGCAACCAGTACACCACCAACTTTTAGCTGGTCTATCAGTGGTTGTTGCAGCTGTCCCGATGCCGTCACAATAATCCTATCGTATGGAGCAAACTCAGGAAGCCCCTGTGTACCATCTGCATAAAAAACTTTTATATTCTCATAACCTAATTCCTGAAGTACCTTTTTTGCTTTTTCATAAAGCGAATGTATCCTCTCGACAGTATAAACCTCGGCGCCCATCTGGGCAAGGATTGCCGCCTGATACCCAGATCCTGTGCCTACTTCCAATACTTTATTTCCTGGCTCAACATCCAGCAGCTCTGTCATAAAAGCCACTGTATAAGGCTGGGATATAGTCTGTCCTTCTCCTATAGGAACAGGATAATCCTCGTAAGCCTCATCCCACAGGGAGCGGGGAATAAATTTGTGTCTCTCGACCTTGCGCATGGCTTCCAGCACCCGCTCATCACTAATTCCTTTTGAGCGAATTATGCTTATAAGATTTTGGCGCAAAGTTTCAAAATCCATGAATATAAGTTTATCTTTGTAATCGTTCCTTGTGCAAATTTAAAACTTTTATATATGAAACGCATTGTTTTTCTACTGCCTATCCTATTATTGCTAATTTCATGTAAATCTGACATGAAACTGGTAAAAACAGATGATTTCGTCATAAAAGTACCTAAGAATGCTATAGATTTCAAAGGCCAGATGCTTAATGAGGCTTTATTAGAATATGCCGACACTGTCAGGTCTATACAAATCATTGTAGAGAAGAGATCATCAAGCGAATTCATACCTATTGATTCGGCGCGTAAAGCTTTTGTTGATTATTATCTCGAAGAAGACGCTATCGACTCAACATTCCATGTTATAAATTTGCATAAAAAAAATGGCTATATCATAAAAGCAGAAACCATTGATCTGAACGAAGACCTGACAACATCACAGACTTTCTGGGTAGTTGGTTTCTATCAACAAACACCGATGGATTATTACATTATCTGGACATGGACTAAGAGATTATACAAGCCTGATAATGAAGAAACAATGGAGAAAATTGTAGAATCTTTCAAATTGTTAAAAAAATGAGAGTCCTGGACCAATTACCCTCAAATTTACAAAACAAAAAAATAGCCTGGGTAATACGTCATGGCGACAGACT
>JALWNS010000326.1 GCA_027083655.1 Bacteroidales bacterium
CTTTACCCTCAAAACAAATACACAAAATACGAAACTACCACGCTTCGTTGAATGGAGGGCTTATATCCGTATGCCCTGGCATGGGGATGACGAACAACAGTTGGTAAAACTTTTAGCAAGAGGAACCACTGGCACTGCTTATCAAAGCTTTAACAATCTCCGGATGGATATTTTCTCTAGAAACCACAAAGATTTTCTCCTGCTTATTGACGACTACCAGGGAACTTTTAATAGTTTTGTTTTTGTTCAAATTCAGGATAATTTAGCCATAATATCCGACTTTTTTATCAGCGATCAGTCCTTCCTGCCTCCAGACAAAATGAAGAAAAAATACCTTGGCCTAATTAAAAAATATCTATCTGACCTGGGATACAAGGATATCAAGCTAAAGGGCGAGATAAAAGCCTGAAGCATTTGTCATAGCCTTACATGGTTCTTTTGCATACTTGTAAATGCCAGGGGTACATTATGAACTATTATGAACAACAAAGGCAGGCCGCAAGCAGCCTGCCTTTGCATAAGCAAAAATAATTAACCTGGCTTACATATGATCAATGATTGCCTGTGCAAAGCCAGATGTTGAAACTTCCTTCAAGTCAGACTTGCCTTCTTTCTTCCACTCACGTACCAGGTCATAAGTACCAATACCATCTGCAAGTGTTTTCTTGATACCTTCGTGGATTAACTCTGCTGCTTCTTTCCAGCCCATGTATTCTAGCATGAAAGCTGCTGACAGTATCAATGAGCCTGGGTTGATCTTGTCCTGGCCTGCATATTTAGGTGCTGTACCGTGTGTTGCCTCAAATACGGCCAGTCCATCTCCAATATTTGAACCAGGAGCCATTCCCAGACCACCTATAAGACCTGCTGCTGCGTCTGACAGATAGTCACCATTGAGGTTCTGTGCGATCAACACATTGTAGTCACCTGTACGGGTCAGAAGCTGCTGGAAGATATTGTCTGCAATACGGTCATTGAGTAATATACGGTATCCTGCTTCATAAGCCTTGTGGAAGTCGCCATCAAATTTGTGGTAAAAATCATTCTCTGTAATGATTACATTGCGGAATTCTGCTTCTGTAGCTACTTCGTAACCGTATTTATAGAAGAAACCTTCGGTAAATTTCTGGATGTTACCCTTGTGTACCAGAGTAACAATAACCAGTGGACGTTCTTCGGTAACGAATTTGTTAAGATTTTCCAGGGTCCAACGGTAAGCCTTGCGTATATGGCGCTTAGACTTATACTCTGAAGTTGGCTTGATAGTTATAGATGAGTCGAAAGGCAGCTTCTTGGGATCCACCCCAAGCTCATTTCTGAGAAAATCCAACAGCTTAATGACCTCATTACTATCCTTGGGCCATTCAACCCCAATGTAAATATCATCTGTATTTTCACGCCAGATGTAATAATTAACCAGATCGGGGCGCTTTATTGGCGAACCCTGGCCATACCACTTAACAGGACGGACACAAGAATACAGGTCAAGCTCCTGGCGGATGGTAACGTTCAACGAACGGATACCACCTCCCACAGGTGTTGTCAATGGACCCTTGATAGAGACAACGAACTGGCGCAAAATATCCAGTGTTTCCTGTGGAATAAACTCTCCTGTACGCTCATAAGCACGCTGTCCTGCCAATGCCTCAAACCAATATATCTTCCGTTTACCACTATAAGCTTTTTCTACTGCTGCATCCACTACTTTAATCATAGCAGGAGTGATGTCTATACCAATACCATCTCCAACAATGTAGGGAATGATTGGATCATCAGGAACAATAGGGTTTTTAAACTGGTCAAGCTCTATTTTATGACCTCCATGCGGTAATTTGTGCCATTTGTACTCCATATCCTATGCTGTTTTTGTGTTGTTTTTAGCATCAAATTTTTGTTTTACATAACGCAAGATGCCTCCAGCCTTGATAATATCAACCTGGCGCTGGTCAAGACCATGTTTTACAGGTATTTCAATATCCTTGCCTTTAATCTTTAATGTAAGAATATTATCATCACCCGCTGCAAAGTTAGATGTATCCAACTCAATAATATCTCCTTGTTCGATTTTATCATAATCATCAGGATTAACAAATACCAGAGGCAAAATACCAAAGTTTATCAGATTTGCATGATGAATACGGGCAAAGGACTTAACAACCACTGCTTTTATACCCAGGTACATTGGAGCCAGGGCAGCATGCTCACGCGAAGATCCCTGTCCGTAGTTCTCACCACCGACGATGACTCCACCGCCAACAGTCTCCTTAGCTTTGAGCGCCCGCTCAGCAAAAGTCTCATCCACAACGTAATAAACAAACTTAGATATCTCTGGTATGTTCGAACGCAATGGAAGAATCTTTGCTCCTGCAGGCATGATATGGTCTGTAGTGATATTATCCCCGACCTTGAGCAGTACCTCTGCATCAACCTTGTCTGCAAGAGGTTCCTTGTATCCGACGTAATTGATTGTAGGAGGCTTGATAACCTCTACTTCCTCTGGTATAGCTGCAGGTGCATAAATCATTGAGTCATCAATAACAAAGCGTTCTGGCAATACGACACGGATTGGTTCAAGGCCAAGATCACGTGGATCCGTAATAACACCTGTCATTGCAGAAGCAGCTGCTGTCTCTGGTGAAGCAAGGTAAACACCTGCGTCCTTGGTACCGGAACGGCCATAGAAGTTACGGTTGAATGTACGTACTGATACTCCGCCTGAAGGTGGTGCAAAGCCCATACCTATACATGGACCACAAGCATTCTCAAGGAAACGGAAGCCAGCTTCGAGCAAAGTGTTATAAGCTCCTTCGCGGGTAATCATGTGAAGCACCTGCTTAGAGCCTGGAGAAATAGCAGCCTCTATCAGGGGATGAACCTTGTGGCCACTGAGCTCAAACATCTTGGCCACAGTCATAAGATCACGGTATGATGAGTTTGTACACGAACCAATTGCTACCTGGTGAACAGGTGTACCTGCTACTTCCCGTACTTTCTTAACATTATCAGGAGAGTGTGGCAAAGCAATCAGTGGTTCCAGATCATCAAGGTTAATTTCCACAACTTCATCATAAGTAGCATCAGGATCTGCCTGTAGTGGCCTCCATTGTGCTTCACGTGACTGTGCCTTCATAAACAGGTAAGTCTGCTCATCACTTGGGAAAATCGAAGTCGTAGCGCCAAGCTCTGCGCCCATGTTTGTGATAGTAGCACGCTCAGGAACTGTCAGTTGCTTAACACCTTCACCTCCGTATTCAAAGATTTTTCCAACACCACCCTTGACAGACAAACGTCTGAGAAGCTCAAGGATAATATCTTTTGCAGAA
>JALWNS010000327.1 GCA_027083655.1 Bacteroidales bacterium
GTACGGCGGGCTACCAGCTCGGCCATACGCCGCGATACATTAAAGGCCAATGTCTTTAGCCCATGATAAACAAAACGCGCCATTAGCCGAGCCGTCTCCTCATGGGCAGAAGCTTCCAGGATTTTGTCTTTGTCAAAAAAAGGATTGTAAAACACAAAAAACTTCCGTCCCCTGGGTGATCCGTCTTCATCAACCAGCTCATAATCCAACCCCGTGAGATTATGGGCAAATTCCTGCGGATTGGCCAATGTAGCAGATGATATAACAAACTGGGGACTGGCGCCATAACGGCTTAGCAGGCGGCGGAAACGACGGAAAAGATATGCTACATTTGACCCGAAAACACCACGGTAATGATGTGCTTCGTCTATAACGACATAACGCAGGTTTGACAAGAACCTGACCCATTGATGGTTCCACGGCAAGATCTGGTGTAGCTCATAAGGATTGCTGAGCACGATACGCGAAACATTGCGTATCCTGGCCTTGGCAGCAGAGGAAATATCCCCGTCATATATGCCAGGCAACAGGCCTAGATGACCAAACTGGTCTATCTCCCTGAGTGTCTTCAGCTGGTCGTTTGACAGGGCTTTTGTAGGATAAAGGTACAGGGCCGTGGAACGTGGCTCACGGATCAAGCCCTCAATAATAGGCAGGTTATATGCCAGTGTTTTACCCGAAGCTGTGGGTGTGGTTATAATAATGTTTTTTCCCTGTCGCAACAGTTCAAGCGCCCGGCACTGGTGCAAGTAGGGTTTTATGCCCTTGGCCTTGAGATAGCGGTCCAGGATTTCAGGCAGGCCGCCGGCCTCACAATGAAATGCCCTGCGGCGTGGCAGAGGCTCAATATGTGCTATACGAAGGGAATAATACTTGTCGTTCTGCAGGAAATGGATAACATCCTCAATCATTCACAAAATACTTTTTTATTTCGCTAAACAGGCGGACAGTGGTCAATACATCCTGCTGGTTGTGATACACAATAGGCACCAATGGACCTATATTGCCAGTGCTTTCATACTTCTCATAAAAAACAGGCACCAGATCACTGGGCACATCCTCCCCACGGTCCACATCAAGGATAATTTTCTCCAGTGTCTTAAGCCGGTGATTTGGGGCATCAGGCCACACACGCCGCGCAAACAGGAGCATATCAAAATGCGGCTTATACAGCTGAAAATCAAGGAAGTTGTACACACTTCGCTGGTTAATCATATTCAGGTCAAAGGAACGGCCATTGAACGAGACCAGGGCACGGCGTGGTTCTGCAACCTTGTAAAACTCCCACAAAAGAGCAGGCTCCTCATCCTGGCTACGTGCCAGCAGCTGGTCTATTATCAAATACTCTCCTTCAAAATAGCCCATGCCAATGAGTATGACCGTATTCTGCCCCAGTCCCATTGTCTCCAGGTCAAAGAAAAGAAAATCCTCTGCCCTGAGGAAAGCAGAGCACATATACATCTGCCAGGACGAATAACGCTGGCGCGTAGAAATATAATCCATCAACTCCTCCACATCCTCCGTATCAATCATCCTGATAATCTCGCGTGCCAGGGCTCCGTGCCTTTCGTGACCGGTCAGGTCTGTAAGGTCTTTATAACCCTGCTTCTTTAGCTCCCTGGCCCTTGTCTCCCGTACCTCGTACAAAAGGGTCAAATCCTCCAACAACCGCCGCCGCGCCACATCCCGGTCCGGCAGCTCCAACCTGTGTTTCTGCCGTAGCCGGATGCGGTAGCACTGGCCATAATCATTCTCTACCTGCCTGCCTCCAAATTCTTCCTCCAGGCTAACACCCTCAAAATCTGCAAGCAGCCTGTCCAGAAACTCAAAAGCCTTTATCCGTGCCTCAAACTCACTCTTCTCTCCATACCATATCTGATCCTGTCCACGCTCGTCCTGGCGTTCCCAGAACAGCTTGCCTGCACGGCGGTATATGTCATCCTCCCTGTCAAACATCTATGCTTTTTAGCTTTCTTCTATTTCTGGTTCACTGTCCTGTGGCTCCTCATTTGGGGTTTCCATGACCTTAACCTTCTGCTCAATGGCTTTCTTGTAGTCTATTCCACCCCATACTACACCCCATGCTATACCAGCCGCCAAACCTAATAGATGGCTTTCCCAGGATACATTCTTCTGCAGGGGTAACACACCATATAAGATTCCACCATAAATTGCACCAACAACTATTGCTAGAATTATTGACAAAACGCTACGCCTCGCTATGCCATAAGCAAATGTAAAACCAATAAGCGCAAACACAAGTCCGCTACATCCTACATGATAAGCAGGACGGGCAAAGATCCATACCAACACATCGGTAGTCAATAGCAATATCCAGAAACTCCAGATGAATTTCTTAGGATAAGACAGTGCCAAAATTAGTGATACAAAGACCAATGCAAGAGTATTATATCCAATATGCTCAATGCTAGCATGTATAAAAGGAGCGAAAATGATCCCTATTAGCCCTTGCTTGCTTCGTGGATATATCCCATACTTTGAAAAATCAAAACCCACTAGTGCCTGCAAAGCATAAACCAACCACATTGCCAGTACTATGCCTGCTAGCATCTGTAAAGCCACCCACCGAGGGGATGTCTTCTTCCTTTGCCCTGTGTTATTTCTTCCCATTTTTCCTATTTTTTAATACCCACAGTTCAATAACCTGAGAAATTTGGGTATTTATTTTAGCGCTACTATTCCAAATTTAACAAAACCTATCTTTTTTGTGATCCTCTGGCAGGAAATTTTTTTCCACGCCTGTCTCATGCCCTGGCTCCAGTCAATATCATCCACCACGACCATAGCAGGCCTGTTAACCCTATCGCATATCTGCTTGAAATACAACAAAGTAGCATCGTGACTATGATTTCCATCAACAAAAATAAAATCTGGCTGGTAGTTGTCCAATATTGTTTCTAGAACATCATCAAAGAGTGCATTGACAAAGGTTATATTTTTCTGGTTAAGTATTCTGGCTATACGGCGGGCGAGGCGGTGCAAAGTACTATCTCCTTCCACAGTTATAACCCTGGCCTTTGGGTTAAGCATACCCAAGACCACTGCATTGAGGCCTACACACGTGCCCAGCTCCAGGATAGCTTGTGCCTTCCTTTGGCGGGCAACCAGGGCAAGGAAAAAAGATTTGGGCAAAGGAGAGCAGCTACGGCGCACAATATTTCGCAGTTGCTTTTTTTCTGCTTTCTCAAAACGGCTCCCTGCGCCAAAATCTGTTATATAAAATTGAAAATCAGACAACAACCAGTGACTCCTTATCATGACTACTTGTCAACTTTTCTTAGCAGATAGTATA
>JALWNS010000328.1 GCA_027083655.1 Bacteroidales bacterium
TATTGGCAGATTATGAAAACATAAGAAGCTCATCTAATCCTAAGGGTACTGAGTCTACTTATATGAAGCGTACAGCTGCTTTCTATGGTAGCTTGAGCTTGGTTTACAAGAACATGCTCTACTTCGAAGCAACTGGACGTAATGAATGGTCAACAACAATGCCATTCGTAAACGGTAAGCCAAAAGGCTTCTTCTATCCATCAGTAAGCTTGGGATTTGTATTCTCAGAGCTTCTTCCTAAGAATAATATCCTGACATTCGGTAAGCTGCGTGCTTCTTATGCTAAGATTGCTAACGATGCTGCAGCATACGCAACATATAGCTATCTGTCAACTGCATCAGCAGGTGATGGATGGACAGACGGTGTAAGCTTCCCATTCATGGGTTATGTTGGTTATACACACCTCTATGGTTCACTTGGTAGCCAGGATCTGAGACCAGAGAACCAGACAACAAGTGAGATTGGTATTGAGATGCACTTCTTCGGAGACAGATTGTACTTCGATGCTTCTTACTTCTACAACAAGAACACCGACCTGTTGTTGTATGTACCAGTTGCTCCATCTACCGGTTACAATACCATGTACATGAACGCCGCTTCTATGCATACAACAGGTTTCGAGGTTGTAGTTGGTATGACACCAGTGAAGACCAAGAACTTCACTTGGGATATGAACTTCAACTTCTCTAACCCATATACAGTTGTTGACCAGCTTGCAGAAGGTATTGACAACGTATTCCTCGGTGGTTTTGTTGAGCCACAGATACGTGCCGTTGCAGGTGAAGGTTACCGTTCAATCTACGCTACAGGTTGGGTAACAGACGACCAGGGCCGTCTGATTATCAATGACTACTGGGATGAGCAAGGTGATGATTTCTTGAACCACTATGTAAACGGTGGTGTATTTGGCTTCCCAATCATGAGCGACGAGATGAAATCTTACGGTACTATCCAGCCTAAGTTCATCCTTAGCTGGAATAACCGTCTCACATTCGGTCCAGTTACTCTGAGCTGGTTGCTCGAATGGAAGAACGGTGGCCAGATGTGGAATGGTACTAAAGGTGCTCTCTACTTCTTCGGTACTCACAAAGATACAGAGAACCGTGGCCAGACAATGGTATGGGAAGGTGTACTCGGACACGTAGGTGCTGATGGTAATATCTATCACTACGATGAAAATGGTAATGAACTTCCAGGACCAGGTGATGTAAACACAAACGAAGTAGTTGTTGACGAATACTGGTACTGGTGGAATGGTTATGGTAGTGGTTTTACTGGCCCATCTAACCAGTTCATCGAGCCAACAGACTGGATCCGTCTGCGTAACCTCTCCCTTGGTGTAAATGTACCTAAGAACATTGTAGACAAACTCCATCTCCAGGCATTACAGTTCAATATTACAGGATACAATGTATACCTGAAGACTCCTTACACAGGTGTAGACCCAGAAACTAACCTCTCAGGTGTTTCTAACGGTCTTGGTATGGATTACTTCAACATGCCTGGAATTAAATCTTGGACATTAGGTCTGAAGATTAACTTCTAAGCATGATTTATAAGTCAGGGCAGGGCGTGGCCCTGCCCCGTTTAAACCAAAATCAGAAAATTTTTAAATAAAAAAATAATAAGCTATGAAAAATAAATTTTTAGCTATACTTGGGGTTATCTTGCTTTTAGGGTTCACTTCTTGTACGAAGTGGATAGACCCCGAGATCAATAAAGACCCTGATGCAGTTACAGAGGCTCCTATGCCTTTGCTTCTAAGTTCAGTAGAAGTAAACTTGGGTTATGTTCTTGGAGGCTTTGATGTTGCAGGAATCACAAGTATGTGGATGCAGCAAATTAAGGGTACAGACCGTCAAGCCAGAGCAATTGATGGTTACAATTTGACCCAGACAGACGTTAATAACCTGTGGAATGATATTTATACAGGTCCTATGATGGATTTAAAGGATATAAAAACACAAGCAGAAGAATTAGGACATGACAATTTTTATGGAGTCGCCGAAGTTCTGGAAGCCCTTACCCTCGGAACAATGACCGGACTGTTTGGCGACTTGCCATATAGCGATGCTCTTAATGGTTATCCTCCACAGTACGATTCAGAACAAGATATCTATACCACGATACAGAACCTATTGGATGATGCTATTAGCAAGTTGGATCCTAATGGAGTTCAGATTGATAATGACCTGGTATTTGGTAATGATATAAGTATGTGGATTAAGTTGGCTTATACCTTGAAAGCACGTTATGCCCTTCGTATCTCTAATGTTCAGGCACCTAACTGGAATGATATTATTAGCTGGGTTGATAATGGTCTCCAGCCTGGTGAGGCTTTCGCAGTACCATTTGGAGTTAACGCTACAGAGAATAATCCATTGTATCAATATCTAACTCAAAGAAGTGGTTACTCCGAAGATAATGCAACATTCCAGGGCTTCCTGGCAGAGACTACGTCAGGACGTTGGGGTGCAGGTAATTCAGACCCACGTTATGGTATCTTATACTATGGAGATGATGTTGTCCAAGGACCATTTACTAAGAAAGATTCGCCTATATATCTTGTAACAGGAGTTGAGGGCCAGTTTATTAAAGCAGAGGCTTACTATCGTTCCGGAGATGAGCCAAATGCCCGTACAATATTGGTAGGAGCAGTTAGTGCTGCTATGGCTATGTTAGACCTCAATCCAGACATGACGGCTTACACAGCTTATGTAAATGGTCTTACAGGCAATGCTTTACTTGAGGAAATTATTACACAGAAGTGGGCTGCTAACTTCCTGAATGCAGAGAACTGGGCAGACTATCGCCGTACCGGATTCCCAACATTGACACCTACTAGCGGTAGTGAGTTGCCTCACCGTTATCCATACCCAACAGACGAGGTAAGCTACAATCCAAACACACCAGATTACGGAACAATCTTCAATCCACTGTGGTTCGAGGGAGTTAAATAATCAATCAGTAGCTTAGCGAAAATAAGGGGAGCTTCTCGGAAGCTCCCCTTTTTTTGTCAAATATACAGACTATTGCGAATAAGAGTAAAAAATGCTAAATTTTCGAAAAACCGAATCCAGGCTATGACGAGAATTTTAGAAGTTTTGATTCTGCTGATGATAGTTGTTCCAGTCAATGGCCAACGCTTCACAGTGAGCGGATATGTGCAGGATAAGCAGTCAGGTGAAAGATTGATAGGAGCCTTAGTTGTGGACTTAAACAAGCAGAATTTTTTTACTTATACAAATGAATATGGTTTTTATAGTATAACATTACCAAAG
>JALWNS010000329.1:0-12267 GCA_027083655.1 Bacteroidales bacterium
CCTTTTTTCACTTTATCAAAAACTAATTTGTAGTAAATTAAATAGTTTTTCTTCTCTGCATCTATGAATACAATATCAAATTGATCTTTCAAGGAAGGTATAACTTGCTTAGCATCGCCAAAAATTACCTTGACTTTATCAAATAAATTACTTTTTTTTAAGTACTTAAATATTATAGACTCTAATTCATCGTTTATTTCAATGGAAATCATTTGTCCATCATTGACTAGACCACGGGCCAGGCAAATTGTAGAATACCCAGTGTATGTTCCTATTTCTAAAATTTTTTTTGGTCTAAAAATTTTACTTATGAATTCCAACAACTTGCCCTGAAGCGGGCCAGAAATCATACGAGGAAAGATAGTTTTTAAGTAAGTTTCACGGCGCAATTGTGCTAATACTTCATCCTCTGGGGTAGATAATTGTTCAGCATATTTAAATAATTGTTCAAAATTCATTATATTATGTGTTAAATTTGTAATCTCACATTCTTGGTATAAATAAAGCTAAACACATTAATATACATGCCAGTAGAAAATAAAAAAGAGCTTGATCTTATTTACCAGCTGCACAAAATTACTAAAGAGAAACAAGAGCTGGAAAAAGAAATTCAACGGCACATCAAAGACAAGCAAAAACTCGAACAACGTGTCAGCGAGTTGGAAAGCCTCCTCGCTCAGGTGCCCCCTGAATTCTTACCCGTAAACGCTCGCCCAAATGTAGGGAAAGATAAGCAGCTCAAATTTGATATGGCTACTGTGCTCTTCATAGATGTCCATGGATTCAAAAGAATATCAGAGAGTAAAAATACTCAAGAAGCCATAGATGAGCTGGATCAAATGTTCTATGAATTCAACAAAATTGCCCAAAAACACAACCTCCAACGCATAAAAACAATTGGCGATACATATATGGTAGCAGGTGGTGTGCCTGTGAAAAACAATACTAACCCTATTGACGTTGTTCTCGCAGCACTTGAAATGGCTAATTATATACGCGAATTGCGAAAAGAATACGAAGATAAAGGTCTGGAATTCTGGGAATTAAGATTAGGAATTAACACTGGTCCTGTTAGAGCCCTGGCATGGGGAAGAAAGAAAATAAATTACGATATTAAAGGAGAAACGGTTAATATCGCCACACGTGTGGCCACATCTAGTGATTTAGACAAGATAAATATTTCAGCAAATACTTTTGTCCTCGTCACTGAATATTTTGAATACGAAAAACACGGATCCCTTCCAATCAAATACGAAGGAGAGATAGACATGTACTACATCAAACGGCTAAAACCAGAATTCTCGCAAGATAATGAAGGTATTTATCCAAACCATACTTTCAAAGTTAAATACCTACTAAGACAATTTACTGACCTACAGGAGCTTATACTTGACAAGTTAGAGCGCGAGCTGCCGCCATATTTATACTACCACAATTATAAGCACACTATTGACGTAATTAACCAGGCCGAACTAATTGGACTTGGAGAAGGAGTCAGTGAAGAGGAATTATTGTTGCTTAAGACAGCTGCCCTTTTCCATGATGCCGGACATATCATACAGTACGAAAACCACGAGTATTACGGCTGTCAAATGGCCAAGGAATATTTGCCAAAATTTAAATATACCCAGGAGCAAATAGAAAGAATCTGTGAACTCATACTTGCGACCAAATTACCACCTAAGCCCAAAAACCTGCTCGAAAAAATCATGTGCGACGCAGACCTCGATTATCTTGGCCGCGAAGATTTTATCCCTGTATCTAATACTTTGTACGAAGAGCTCAAAGCCCAAGGAAAGATTAATTCACTTAATGAATGGAACAAGATACAGGTCAAATTCCTTACAGGACACCAGTATTTTACCGAGACAGCTAACCGGCTGCGCGAAGTTAACAAAGAAAAACAGATAGAACGAATCAAAAAGCTTATCAAATGGGAGAGTGAAGAAGAACGCCTCAAATTCGAAGAAGAGCTCAAACAAATCATGGAAAAAACCAAGGCAAACCAGACAAATTAATTCTGCTATACCTGCTACATAGAGGCTGGCCTTTATTGCATGGCCTATTCTAATATCACAACGCTAAGAGTGTCCCTATTCTTAGATCCTGCTCTTTGTGTATGCCGGTACCTATATTTAAAATTCTAAAATTTACATTGTAAGTCATTACCATCATACGCTTTTAGTATTAGCAGTAACTAAGCCTGTTGTCTAGCACAATCCAGCTTAAGCTCCTTTACTATTTACGTGCTAAAAACTCCTCCAGTGTAAATGTCTCCTTGACTTTATGGCCTTTCTTGTCCCTATAAATTATGCCACATTCATTATACGGATCATGGTTAAAGAAAATGCAATGATCCTGTTCGACTACCCACTGAAAAAATTCTGCTTTTTCTTGCAATGTTTTTTCTGCGCATATATCGTAGCTCATAATATACGGCTCATAAATGTGATAAGCCGTTGGCAGGAAATCGCTGGCATAAATAAGCCAGCGATTTCCTAATTTAATATGCACAGACAACAAGCCACGGGTGTGACCGTAGCGGTGCTTGAGAAAAATATTTGGGTAAATCTCGGTATCTTTATCCACAAAATGTAATAGACCTTGTTCGTATAGCGGCATATAATTCTCTGGCAAAAAGGCTGCTTTTTCCCTCTGGTTAGGATTGAGTGCATGGTTCCATTGGTCTAGTGATACCCAATACTTAGCTTTAGGGAATGCAGGTAAATAATTATTTTGTCCGTCTTTTAGGACGGCGCCTCCACTGTGGTCGGCATGCAGGTGAGTAAGAATAACATCTGTAACCTGGTCAACAGAATAGCCGTTTTCCTGCAGCACTTCCGGGAGGTTATGATTACCATACCTGTGGTAATTCTTGAAAAATTTTTCATCTTGCTTATTTCCCAGTCCTGTATCTATGAGGATAACATGTTGGCCATCATCAATTAATAGAAGACGGAGTATATTGGGTACGAGATTGTTTTCGTCGGCAGGTATAAGCTTCTGCCATAATACTTTGGGTACAACTCCAAAGAAAGCACCACCATCGACTTTTACAAAACCTGCATTAATAGTCTTTAACTTCATATTCAAAACCTTTTGATTAGTTTAAACGTCTAGAGTTTTGTTTGGTTCAAATTTTGCAAATTTTTCTGAAAATAATCAGGGGAAGTGAGATTTTTTGGGATTTTGATATTGTTTTTTTTAGTCGAAGTTTCCGTTGTAGCACAGGAAGTTAGTGTGGCAGATATATACACAAGATTTGGTATAGAAGGGGTCAAAATTTTCTGTAAAGGAAGCGAAGATACTCTTGAGACTAATGATCTGGGTATAGCAAACTTAGACATTTTTCCAGACAACAAGCCTATTGTGTTCCAGCACCAGTTTTATGAGACCGTCATCATGACAAAAAAACAGATAGAACGCCACGGTTGGATAGTATTAATGCCCCGTGGCCGCCAGCTATTGTACTCTGAGCTTTCTTTGTTAAATGCTAAAGAATATTCTTTTGGTCTGCCATTTTATATTGATATTATTAACCTGGACAATCCCCTCTCTTTAAGTACAGACGATCAGGATGCTACGGAAAAAATCATGTTTAAGACAGATGAAAAAGGCATAACTATTTTCCGTAGTCTAGAGCCTAATAAGATACTACTTGCCCTGGATGGAATGCGTTTGAATAACGAGCTTTATAAGAATGGTAAAATAGAAAACGCCTTTAACTTCGAAGGTAGCATAACCCAGAATATCCAGCAAATATATGATCCAACATACCTGATATATAGCCCAGATGGGCTTGGTGGTGTTATACATTATTTTAGCAAAATACCTATGCTCAGTGATTCATACAATACTCTTATCCATGGAAGTACAACCCACCGATTTGAGTCGTCGTCCAAGAGTTGGGTCTCTAATTACCAAATAAGTTTTGCAAATAATAGATTTTCTTCTTTTACTTCACTAACATATAGTGATTATGGTGATGTGGTAGCAGGCCACAACCGTATAAATGTCCCGCCAGAGGATTCTCTTTATGGTTTGCATCCTTATATTGTCGAGCGCATTGGCGACCATGATACAATGATTCCCAATCCAGACCCCTACCGTCAAATAGGGACCGGTTATAAACAATTCTTCATATTACAAAAATTCCGGTATAAGATTAAAAGCCGTATTTTCCTTTTCTCAAATACATACTTTACCCATACCTCAGATTTAGATATTTACACTAGTGCTACTGAATGGAACAGAGGGCATTTGCGTTTTGCTTCAGCCAAATATTATCCAACAAATAAATTGGTTAACAACACTTACTTGTACATCCAGCGGAAGACACAGATGTTTAACTTTGCTTCTATAGCTTCGTCCTTCCATTATATCGAAGAATACCTCTATACCCGCAAATTTAATAATCCCGTTGGGCTGCACCAGATACAGAAACTTTATGTTTACAATTTCACTAGCGACTTTGTAAAGATATACCGTCTGTCACGTTTAGCTTACGGAGCAGAGTATAAGTATAACTACCTGGATGCCAATGCTTTTTTCGAAAACATAATGACAGATTCAACATGGTCAGGTCTTACGCGTTATCCATCTGAGGGTACATTTGCCCACTGGTTTGGTGCATACGCCCATTACCGTAATATGGCAAATTCACAAATCATAATTGACCTTTCTGCACGGATAGATTACCATATTATTGACGCCCGCTTTTCCAATACACCACCACAATTACCATTGACTTTTACAAGAGTATTCAAACGCTATTTTTCCCCTTCTTTTGCATTGTCATTTGACGCTTATCCCATCCCCGGGTGGCAGGCTAAGCTCAGTCTATCCTACAACACACATACACCCGTTGTTTCCGACTTTGGTAAAGTCTCTTTCAAAGACTTCATCACACAAATCCCAACAGATAACCTAAGACAAGAACGGTCGTACTATGCAGAGCTACTTAATTCCATTACACCTAATCAATATATGAGAATACAAGCATCGATTTTTTCCACTTATTTCCGTGATATGATTATACTCAAAGACACTACACTACGTGGTCAGGATAGCCTATACTTAGGAACTGATGGCTATGATCTGGCTACAAAGGTAAACATACCTGAAGCGTTAATTTATGGTCTATCTGCCTCTTTAAGTATAAATGTACCGTTTAACACATCTTTTTTAAAATACATCAAATTTACTGCTTTATTTAATTATACCCGTGGGCGCAATCTCTCAGATACACTGCCTATTCCCAATATTGCCCCTTATTTTGGAAAAAACACAGCCACGATAAAACTAGGTAATTACCTGCTCTCTATTACACATCTATACAATGGCCCCAAACCAATTGAAGAGTTATCCCCTGTTGGGGAAGATTATATAGAAAAGGCCTCATCCATAGGATTTTTGCCATGGCAGATTGTTAATGTACGGCTTAATTATCAAAAACATAAATATAGCTTTTACGTCGGTGTGAATAATGTTTTTGATACTTTCTACCGTCCGTTTGCATCTTCAATAGACGGAAGCGGACGAAACTTTATTGGAGGGATAAAAATTTCTTTTTAATTTTATTGCACCTGTATTCCAAGATTTAACCCAAAAGTAAAAAATTGACGCTTAATCAGAACGACATATACAACTTCATAAAAGCAATAAAAGATAACTCGGAATACGACTTTAGCCAGTATGCCCCAAAATCATTTTACCGTAGGGTAGAGAAGCTTCTTGAAGACTTTGAAATTGATATTTATGATTTAATTGACAAAATTAACGACGGGGATGCCAAATTTATCCAGAAGATAGTTAACCACCTGACTGTCAACACGACAGAGCTTTTCCGTGATCCAAAAGTCTGGCATGCTATACGTTATCGAATAATACCGAAATTGCGAAAAAATGACACTATAAACATCTGGCATCCTGGATGTTCCTCTGGCCAAGAAGTCTACTCCATGCTCATACTACTCAATGAAGAAGGATTACTAGACAGGACTAATATTTATGGTACAGACATAAATACAGAAATGCTAGACAAAGCTACACGCGGAGAATATTCCTATAGGTTAAATGTTGAATATTTTCAAAATTTTGATGAAGTTATAAGAAAAAATCCGCATAATTACGAAGAATATCACAACGTACCATATACAAAATATTTTGATATAGACCCTGTCAATGATCTAATTAAAGTCAAACCTTTTCTTAAAGAAAAAGCAAAATTTGCCAAACACGATATAACTAAACTAAATAATCCTTTTGGTAAGAAATTTGACATGATTGTATGCCGTAATGTATTGATATATTTCAACCGCAACTTACAGTCCAATGTCATAAACTTTTTTTACGATCATTTAGAATTTCCTGGTTATTTGATCTTAGGCTATCATGAGAGCATTATAGGTCCTGAGAGTTATAAATTCCACAAACACGGTTATTATTATGCCAAAAAGCTTGTATAAATGGTTAGAATAACAACATACGATTTAAAAAATTTTACCGAACACCTCAAAGATAGTACAGGCCTGGATTTCACAGAATATGCACAGGCTATCTTGCGCCGTCGGCTCGAAGTTTTCCTTAATAAATGGAATATTCCTGATATCGAATCTCTACTTATCAAATTGCAAGATAGTCCGGCACTTTTGAATAAATTTATAGAACATATATCTGTAGACACTACAGAAATGTTCCGTGATCCCGGTTTCTGGAGATTTTTTAACAAGACACTCATTAAGCCACTTTCTAAACTTGAGAAAATAAATATTCTGGTACCATTCATTACATCAGACGATGAACTGTATACTTTATTAGTCATACTTTTTGAAAACAACCTTTTGGATAGGGTAAAAATAACTGCTACATCACCCTTCGAAATTAATTTATTACGGACTGCCAGTGGACTTTACACTAAGAAGAAATTTGAGATAGCAGAAGAGAACTATAGGAGGTATAAGCAAAACGAAGTAGCAGAGATCTCAACATATTTTCAAATAATCAACTCAGAAATACAATTCTCAACAAAGCTTATCAATCATGTGAAGTTTGTCAAAACAGATTTAGTCTCTAATTACCTTGAAGAAGAAGACCATTTTAACTTGATTTTATTCCGCAACCGCATGATATATTTTAACCTTAACTTACAAAACAAAATCCTTGAGGTTTTATATTATCATTTAGCCAAATCTGGGTATCTTATCATTGGTTATAAAGAAAATATCAGTAATTTTGTATTATACGATAAACTAAATCAAATAGATAAAAACGAAAAAGTTTATTTAAAAAAGCGTTAATAGACACTAAAAATATGGCATCCAAGTACATAATAATAGGAGGGTCTGCAGGTAGCTTTCAGACTATTTTGCAGATTTTGAATAATATACCTAAAGATTATAAGCACCCTATTTTACTTTGCCTCCATAGGCTCAAGCACGTGCGTGGAGGTTTTGTTGAAGCTTTGTCTATAAAATCAAAAATCAAAGTCATTGAACCAGAAGACAAAAGCCTTATTACTGCTTCAAAAGTATACCTGGCACCTGCTAATTACCACATGTATCTGGAAGTAACCAATACCATAGCGCTTTCGACTGAAGAACCTGTTAACCACTCGCGGCCATCAATAGACATAACTTTTGCTTCGGCGGCATACGCTTTTCAGGATAAAGTCGTCGGCATCATACTGTCAGGTGCAAATAAAGATGGGGCAGCAGGTCTTAAAGAGATTAAACACTATGGAGGTACTGTCATTGTACAAGATCCAAAAGAAGCTAGCGTACCAGTGATGCCTAATGCGGCTCTTACTGAAGTAGAAAACCCAGATCATATCTACAATACGGAGCAAATAATCGAATTTCTAAACTCTATAAATTACTAATAATGAAAAACTTCCTGATTAAAATATTCTTTATTCTCTTGGGTATAACAAGCTTTGTAGCAATTTTTTTCACTGCCCAACTGGTCTATTTTGACTATGTTCAAGACTTTTACTTTGCCTTGGAAGCCCTTGGATTGATCGTGGCAATATGGGGATACTATTCTTTTGAAAAATTGGAAAAACAAAAGCCAAAGGAAGTTGTTAAAGTAATATACAAAACTATTGAGAAAACAAGAGAAGAAAAGCCAAAAGAAGACACCCAGAAAAAAGAAAAAGAAATTATTGACAAAGTTGTAAAATCCTGCATCAAAGATCTTGATAAATACACTAACGATTTAAAAAGTTTTGGAGATCAGTTATTTAAAAATCTTTCTAATGCACTCAGTATCGTAACAGGCATGCTTTTTCTATGGAATAAAAACCAAGAGGTCTATTACACAGTCGATACTTATGCATTTTACCGTGAGGATTCATACAGGGAGTATAAGCTAGGAGAGGGACTTATTGGTCAAGTAGCTAAAGACAAAAAAACATTATACATAGATAACGTACCCGAAGGTTATATACAGACATTATCCGGCCTGGGTAAAGGAACCCCTAAATATTTGGTGGTTTTGCCCATAGTAAAAAACAATTTTACAATAGCTGTGATAGAATTTGCTAGTTTCTCTCCAATACCCGAACCAGCAGAAAAAATCCTTGATACTTTGTCTAAAAAACTTTCTGAGTTAAATTTGAGCTTTGAACAACTGTCATAACTGCAATCATGCCAAAAGACAACGACCTGAAAAGAAAACATAAATTATGCATAAAGCTCAACAAAAAAGAGCTTGATTTACTCAATAAATTCTGCAAAAAATATAACATTACAAACAAATCACAGTTTATAAGGCAGACTTTAATGAAAAGTATTTTTGACAAAATGGTTGAACAGGATTATCCGACATTGTTTAACAACTTGGAAACAACCAGTGATAACGGTAGTAATACCGAAGATACGGCTATAACCACTAATAAGGATACAGATATTGAACATCCTCGACTATTTTAATAAGCTGAAATCACGGATTTCAGCTTATTTTTTTGCGCCGAACCAAACTCATAAACCTACATACAATGGAACGAATACTTATCATAGGTGCCGCCGGTCAAATAGGTAGCGAACTCACAACCGAGCTCAGAAAAATATACGGCAACGAAAACGTTTTTGCTACAGACATCAAAGAACCATCCGAGGATATTAAAAATTCTGGCCCATGGGCTATTCTCGATGTGCTTGATGTCAAGCGTCTTGTCCACTTTGTCATTAGATATAAAATCACACAAATTTACCATCTAGCAGCGGTTCTCTCCGGTAATGCAGAAAAAATACCTATGCAGGCATGGCATATTAATATGGAAGGCTTGTTAAATGTTCTCGATCTTGCCAAAGAAATCGAAGACGTAAAACGTGTTTTTTGGCCAAGCTCTATCGCAGTTTTTGGTCCAACTACACCAAAAGACAATACACCCCAAATCACAATTACAGAACCTACTACAGTCTACGGTATTAGCAAGCTCGCCGGAGAACGTTGGTGTGAATATTACTGGAAACGTTATGGCGTTGACGTCAGAAGTATCCGCTATCCAGGACTGATTAGCTACAAGACCGAACCAGGTGGAGGTACAACTGACTACGCAGTAGAAATTTTTTATGAAGCTATCAAAAACAAGCATTACACATGCTTCCTCAAAGAAGACACTTATCTACCTATGATGTACATGTCAGACGCCATAAAAGCTACTATCAAATTAATGCAAGCCGAACCGGATAGAATATCGATTAGATCTGCATATAACCTGGGGGGCATGAGTTTTGCACCAAAGGATGTTGCAGAAAAAATAAAAAAATATATCCCTGACTTTACTATCGACTATAAGCCTGACTTCCGGCAGGCTATAGCTGACACTTGGCCACGCAGTATTGACGACTCTGTCGCACGCCACGACTGGGGATTACAAATTGACATTGATCTTGACAAAATGACCAAGATTATGCTCAACGGCGTAGCCCAAAAATTTGGCAAAGACTTAAAATTCTAATCAAACTTAATACACTCCGAAATAGTCCAGGTAGCAGAAATAAAGCTACCTGGACCTCTGGTATTTCGTAAAATAACAAAGTTTTTTGTAAATTTTGCATGGATTTTCATATTCAACCTGAAGTAAAATGAAAAAAGCATTATTGGTTAGCTTACTTACACTCATTGGCCTTAATGTCTTTGCTATCTTACCTGCTGCACCGGATAATGGTTATCTTATCATACCAGAAGCCGCCAGGTCATTTAGCCAGAATTTCATCTACTTTGCTTTCACTTTTAGCCTTAGCTTTATTGGTAGCTACCTGATTTATGGTATTCTTGTCGGGCCAGCCGCCTTGCTAGGAGTGTACATTCTCACAAAAGAAAAACAAAAACGCACTTATGCCTGGATAGGATTTGTCTTAGGTACCCTTCTAGGAATCACACTTAAAATCTTAGCTCTAAGCGCATGAAAAAAATAACTTTCTTTCTTCTCATAGCAACCTTTCTATGGTCATGCCATACAAAGCTGTCATGTGTGGATAAGCATCCAGAAAATTATATTAACCGCCAAATTACTGTAAAAGGTTTTGCTCAAGATTGGTTGCGTGATTACCACGGGTATTATTTTATTGTATTAAGCAACCGCTACAGTACACATCACTTGGTTATTTACAAGCAAATACCCAATATAAAATATTGGCAACGCATAAAAGCCTCTGGCTATCTTCTAAAGACTATATCTGCAAATAATCAATCTGTATACATTCTTGTCGATACAAATAATTACCTTTTTTCAATTAAAGGCGAAACAGGAAAAATTATTCGGCCATTACGGTTCAGAGACACTCTACCCACATTACTATGGTTTGAGAGGTAAATCAAGCTTATTTAACACGCTTCTTACGGTTCAAAATAATTTTTTATAGTAAAACCATTTTCTTTAAGAAAACGCTCCTTTTTCGCCTCTTTCAGATCGCTATTAACCATCTCCTCAACTAACTGCTCAAGTGTGTATTCTGGCTCCCAGCCTAGCTCCTGTCTGGCTTTCGAGGCATCACCCACTAGCAAATCAACCTCAGTAGGCCGGAAATAACGGGGATCTACCCTGACCAAAACATCACCAGGTTTAACATGTTGCCTCAAGTCGCGATAACGTTCTTCTCCGCTAACTTCTGCCGCAATACCCACTTCATCCACGCCTTTGCCTTTAAATTCTATTGCCACACCTACCTGTGCAAAAGCCATACGCACAAACTCACGCACTGATGTTGTTCGGCCTGTGGCTATGACAAAATCATCTGGCTTGTCGTGTTGTAATATCATGTACATTGCACGGACATAATCCTTAGCATGCCCCCAGTCGCGCTTGGCCGAAAGATTACCCAAATACAAAGTCTCCTGCATACCCAGCACTATACGTGCCACAGCCCTGGTTATTTTCCTTGTAACGAAGGTCTCGCCACGTATCGGAGACTCATGGTTAAACAAAATACCATTACCGGCAAAAATACCGTAAGCTTCGCGGTAATTGACCGTAATCCAATAAGCATAAAGCTTGGCAGCTGCATAAGGGCTACGCGGATAAAATGGTGTCTTCTCTGTTTGTGGTACTTCCTGCACCTTGCCATAGAGCTCACTTGTGGAGGCCTGGTAAAAGCGTGTTTTATCTTTTAGTCCAAGCAAACGTACTGCCTCCAACAGGCGCAAAGTACCAAGGGCATCTGCATTTGCTGTGTATTCGGGTGTCTCGAAGCTAACTTTCACATGGCTCTGTGCAGCTAGGTTATATATTTCGTCTGGTTGGATATCCTGAATAATTCGAATTAAATTTGTCGAATCTGTCATATCGCCATAATGCAAGATAAAATTCTGGTCAGGATCATGAGGGTCCTTATATAGATGATCGATACGGTCTGTGTTGAAAAGCGAAGCACGCCTCTTTATTCCATGGACAATGTATCCTTTTTTTATCAGAAGCTCCGCAAGATAAGCTCCGTCCTGACCTGTTATTCCTGTAATCAATGCAACTTTTGCCATTGGTCTACTTTTTTGTTTTGGTTAAATCAAGATACAATTTAGCATATTCATTTGATATATGTGAGCAAAAATATTTTTTTGCATTCTCCCTGCCAATGTGTGCCAGTTGTTTCCTTAGATCATAATCATTGACTAATCTTTTTAGTACATCCCGTATTTCTCCAATATTATAAGGGTCAACTTTTATAGCACCTTCACCTGCTATTGAATTCATTGGCTCTATATTACTTGTTATCAAAGAAATACCCAATACTTGTGCTTCGAGGATAGGTAAGCCAAAACCTTCGT
>JALWNS010000329.1:12277-13358 GCA_027083655.1 Bacteroidales bacterium
GAAAATCAAAATATCCGTCTCTGTATAAAGGCGCTTAATTTGCTTATATTCCATAGTTGTCCACACAACATACTCCAAGTCACTGTTTAATAATAACTTTCTTTGTTCATCACTAAGCTTTCCCACGATTATCAAGGTGATGTCCAATCCATGGCAGGCTTGGATAATACGTTCTATATTCTTGTTTTTCTTTGTACCAACCGCCATTACATAATGCACCTGTGGACGTAGCTTCACTTCGTCGGCAAACCAATCATCAGATATACAGTTTGGTATGTAATGTAGCTTTTTATTTACCCCTTTTGACAACCTGTTTATTTCGCTAATTGTATTTAAAGATATGGCAGTAATAGCAATTGCATGTTTTATAGGTAAAGTCAACCACAGGAAAGTCATAATTTTTTGCATAAATGAACGCCGGTTAACAAACAGGCTTCCTAAATCATGATAAGTAACAATTTTACGTCCACAAACAAAAGGCGTGATATAAGTTATATCTCCTGTTATGTGGATAAGATCATATTTTTTAAAAAAGCTGCATTTAGCAATAACAAAAAAAATATTTTTAATCTTTCCAACATACCCTTTGTGATATGGAAGATACAAATTATCATACTCTACAAAGTCCGGAAGATAGCTTTGCACAGAAGCAAAAAGATTTTCTATACTATGAAAACGGGGAGAACGCCTACGAAAAATATACAAAACACGTATCTTATTATTTTTACTCATTGAAGGACACGTTTTTTAAACTCTTTTTCAAATTCTGCTTTTAACTGCGGCTCAAAAACTTTCAACATTAATGGCAAATGTATATCAAACTCTACTTCAGCATCAGAAACGGATAGGTCTCCTTTGAGTTTTATACCTTTTGCCATAGCAACAAAGCTTGCCTTGTCCCCTTGCCACCTTTCCTCTAATATTGTCACCTCTTCTGAATATTCCTGTTTTAATTCGGCAAAAACCTTTTGCATCTTCTCCAGTATTTCTCCTTTTGAGAGATTGTGAGGGATTTTGATTTTCATAAGCTTTAGTTTTTAGATGAATAATTCTGCTATAAGGGTAGCGGCCACCCGTGTGG
>JALWNS010000330.1 GCA_027083655.1 Bacteroidales bacterium
AAGAGTGTTATTTTTTTTGTATACAGGGAAATTATCCAAAAGGGCTTTGACACCCCATGGACTAAAGAATACAAGCATATCATAAGAATTTATGTCAATATCTTTGAGGTCAGAAGATACTATTTGATAGATACCAATAGCCGTTACGTTGAATTTATTTTTTTTCAGTTTGTTATACAAAGTGCTCTTTGAACCTTCAGGGCCTGGCAATAACATAGGCTCTTGCTTAAATTTTTCTATAGTCTCTATAAGGCTTTCGTTCGTATTGTTTTCTCCAAAGAAAATTTTTCTTTTACGATAGACAATGTATTTCTGAAGGTAGTGGGCTATTTTCTCATTAGCGCAAAAATATTTCATAGTATTTGGCACTGTAACTTTGAGCTGCTCCATTAATCCGAAGAAATGGTCGATAGCAGTGCGGCTTGTGAAAATAATTCCCGAGAAATCTTCTATGTTTATTTTTTGATTTTTAAATTCTTTGGGATTAATAGCTTCTATATCAAAGAATTTCTTGAAATCAACTTGTATATTGTAATTGTCTATTAATTCGTGATAAGGATTCTTGCCTGTGGGTTCAGGCTGGGAGATCAAAATCTTCTTAATCATAAGATGTTGTTTTTTAATTTTTTATATTGGTAAAGATCAATAAAAATGGCGTCAATTCTACTGCGCAAAAATATAAAATAAAATGCAATAACAGAAACCTAGCATCTGAAAAAATCTTTAACAGTATTATTGCCTTTCTGATAAAGACAATACTAAATATAAATAACCAAAGTACAGCAATCAATTGTATTATTATGAGGTTGTTGACAAAAAGGAGAAGTACAAAGAAAACAAAAGAGATTTCGGAGAGAGTAGCCCAAAAGTACAAAAAGTTTAATAACAAAAGTCTACCTGGACCAGATTGTGAGAATATTTTGTCTAAAATAATGTATGATAGATAGTTAAGTAATGCTTGAAAAATAAAAGCTAATATAATGTAAACAACTAAATTAATAGGTTGGGAAAATAGTGTGCTAATACTAAAATACGTTACAAAACTAGAAATACTTATACCCAAAAAAGCATAGACAAAAAGCCTAGTTAACGTGTAAGCAGTGGCATTTTTGCCCTCAATACTTATAGCGTTCCAGGAGAGAAAAGTATTCCAGAGAGAAAAATAAGGTGTTTTGTAATAAAACTCTAGACCGATAAAAATAATTGCTAAGATAATGATAACAATTAAAATAAAAGGGTTTGTCTGCCCATGGTGAAAAAATTTAGTATTAAAAGAGTATGAAATTTGGTTTAAATTATCACCAATACTACTCTGGGCTATAAGCATAAGTGGTAATATGGTGAGAGTTAATAAGCTTAGAAACTTTTTAGTTTGTCTCATCTGCATTCTTGTTTAAAGGGTGAAAGTGATTATAGATTATTTGTGCCTTTTGCGAATCTAATATTTTTTTGAGTTCTTCCACAGAGGCATTTTTTATTTTTTCTATGGAGCCGAAATAATCAATAAGTTTTTCGTAAGTTTTAAGTCCAATACCCTTGAGGGATAGTATTTCTGATGAAAGCATTTGTTTCTGTCGTTTTTGTCTATGGTACTCTATACCAAAGCGGTGAGCTTCGTCGCGTATTTGCTGGATTAGCTTAAGAGTATATGAGTTCCTGCTAATATACAGAGGGTAGATGTCATTAGGCTTGTAAATTTCTTCAAATCGTTTGGCTATTGAGATTATATCTACCTGGTTATGTATACCAAGTTTTTTCAGACTTTTGAGAGCTGCCGATAGTTGACCTTTTCCCCCGTCAATGACTATCAGGTCTGGCAAATCTGCTTTTTCTTCCAATAGCCGCTTATAACGGCGGTAAATAACTTCTTCCATTGTTTTATAATCATCCGGACCTTCTACTGATTTAATGCTAAACCTGCGATAATCTTTTTTGCTTGGTTTCCCGTACTTGAAAACGACACATGATGAGACAGGATTTGTACCTTGCAGGTTTGAGTTGTCAAAACATTCTATGTGTATGGGTAAGTTCTTGGCTTGCAGGTCATTTTTTACCTGTTCCAGAAGTTTTAGTGCACGATAGTTTGGATCTGTTGCTTCTTTGTTTTTGTAATAATCGTGTTTGTAATATTCCAGGTTTTTAAGTGATAAGTCCAGAAGCTTTTTCTTATCTCCAATTTTAGGTACTTTTATTTCAATTCCTGGTATGTGCAAGCCTATCTCAAAAGGCACTAATATTTCTTGGGCATTGCTTATGCCAGATTGTTTGTTCTCCCTGATATTCAGGATAAAATGCACTAAGATTTCTTGTGGACTTTCGTTTAATTTTTTGTTGACGTGAGTGGAGAGGAACTGAATGACTTTACCTTCAACGACTTTCATATAATTGACAAAGGCAATTTTTTCTTCGTCAAGTATGGAATAAACTTCAAGATCCTTGAGATTGGGGTTAACTACAGTAGACCGGCTTTGATAGTTTTCGAGCTGTTCAATATGTTCTTTTATTTCCTGTGCTTTTTCGAATTCGAGATTTTCGGCATACTGTAGCATTTGTTTTTTGAAATAAGCTATAACTTCGCGTGTTTTTCCACTAAGGATTTTTTTTATTTGTTCAATATTGTGCATGTATTCTTCGTGGCTTTGTAGACCTATGCATGGAGCCATACAATTTTTGATGTGATATTCAAGGCAAGGTTTATATTTGCCTTGTTTTATTTTGTAAGGGCTCAGGTCAAGGTTGCAGGTGCGGAGTTTGAATACATCCCTGAACATAGCCAGCATTGTGCGGACTAGTGAAACAGATGTATATGGGCCAAAATAAAGCGATCCATCTTTGACAACATTGCGTGTATAGAAAACGCGAGGGAAATGCTCGTTTTCTAGGACTATCCATGGATATGATTTGTCGTCCTTGAGCTGGATATTGTATCGTGGTTTGTATTTTTTTATAAGGGAATTTTCGAGCAAAAGAGCATCCATTTCAGTCTCGACAACCATGTGTTTAATGTCATGGATATGACGGACAAGGATACGTGTTTTTGGGTCATCAATGGTCCGGTTGAAATATGATAATACTCTACGCCTGAGGTTTTTAGCCTTGCCGACGTAAATAATGCGCCCTTGATCGTCGAGAAATTGGTAAACTCCAGGCTCTTCGGGCAGGCTATGTGCTTTTTGTTTTAAATAATCGGTCTTCACGAGGAATGCATTTAAACCCATGCAAAGATAACAATAAGGGCGTAATTATTAAAATCCATGCCGTATAGTAAAAG
>JALWNS010000331.1 GCA_027083655.1 Bacteroidales bacterium
TATCAGTTTTGCAGTATTTTTGTTTATCTTTGGTATGAGCTTGCTTTTGTCCAAGGATTATATTTCCTCGGCTTTGTACGGGCTTTTTGGCCTTTCTATTGCTTATTTGATTAACACAATCAAAAAAGTTCTGAAGTTGTGAAAAAGATTTTTGTCATAATAGCTTTATTATTTTTCGTTTTTGTCCAGTCATGGGCTATTTACCCTACGTCCCCAAAGGATAGCCCCGACACAGTCTTTATTCATAATGGTGTTGTAGTTGGTAAAGTTATTGATATTAAGCGGAATAGGGTGCTTGTTAAAGCAAATAATGATAACACCCAGGTGATTTCGCTCCGTGAGGTTCAGAGGATTGCTTTTTCCAGGAATTTTGTTCCCCAGGTTCTTCTGGGTGAGACGATTAAGTATAAAGGCAAGCAATATACAGGTCGAGTGCTTTATATTGATCTTGTCCATTCAGATGTGTTGTTTTATGATGCACAGCAGAGAAGCCTTATGCGTTTTCCTTTGTTAGAGACTTCCCTTGCTTCTAAGCCAGTGAAAAAGTTATATCAGTCAAGCTTCTACATAAGCATTTTTTTTGCTTTGTCTTCTGTCATAGAGGTAGCTCTGAAAGTATTTACTACTGTTAATGTGTATTTGATAGCAGCAGCACTTCTTTTCTTGTTTTCTTTGATAATGTTTTTGATCTTTGGACTGCCATGGATTAGGCACAAAAAAGCCAATAGGTAATGAGGAGAATATTTCAGTTGCTTGTTATTAGCTTATTTTTTGTTTCCTGTCAGAAAGCTACAAATCAAGAGGATCTTTTTCGTATAAAAATTTTGCACGATGGCTATGTTGTGCAGATTTTCACTTCTGCCCAGCCCAAAACTTTTTATCTATCCAGATCAGCGAGAGACGGGAAAATACATATACCTGTAAGACGGGCAGTAGTTTTTTCTTCCACGCATATAGGGTTTATATGCCGGCTGGACCAGCAGGATAAAATTATTGCTTTGCCTGATAGTGCTTTTGTTTGTTGCGATAAACTCAGACATAGAATGCCAGGTATTACTATGATTGGCGACGAATTATCACCTGACTTTGAGCAGATTATAGGCCTCAGGCCAGATGTTGTGTTTATTTCGGGTATTAGTCCTGCACAGCTGGAGAGGTTTAAGCGTCTGGAGCAAGCAGGAATAGCAGTTGTCCCAATTTTGGAATACCGTGAGCAAAACCCTCTGGCTAGGGCTAAGTGGATTGAGGTTTTTGGTGCTTTTTTTGACCAATATCACCAGGCTAAGTCAATTTACAAACAGATAGAGAAAAATTATAATAGTCTAAAGCACGGTCTTGCTTCTTATCTCAGAAAGTCAGGCGTAGATAGTCCATTGGTGCTGGTTAATATACCTTACCGTGGCACATGGTACGTTCCAGGAGGACAGTCTTATATGGCTAATTTCGTTCGGGATGCAGGAGGCCGTTATCCCTGGGCAGATAATCAAGTTTCCTCTTCAATACCTTTGAGTTTTGAGCAGGTTTATGATAAGGCTAAAGATGCTGATATATTGTTAAACCCCAATACTGCAACAAGCATTAAACAGGTGGTTGCCACTGATGCGCGGCTAAGGCTCTTTAGACCTGTGCAAATAGGCCAGGTGTATAATTTTACCCTAAACAAACGCCAGTCATGTTTTGCTTTTTGGGAGAGAGGGGTTGTAGAACCGGATCGCATACTTAGCGATTTAATAAATATTTTTTACCCACAGTCTAATATTGCCAGTGATACAATGTTTTATTACCAAAAATTGAAATAAAATGAAATACTTTCTCATAGCAGGAGAAGCTTCGGGCGATATACATGGAGCTAATCTCATACGCGAATTAAAAAAAGTTGATGCAGGGGCTCAGTTTCGTTTTTTTGGCGGTGACCAGATGGCCGGGCAAGCCGGTATGGAACCTTTGCGCCACATTAAAGATATGGCTTTCATGGGAGCCGTGGATGTTATAAAGAATTATGGTAAGATTAAAGACAACTTGCAGTTTTGTAAGCAGCAAATCATTGATTATAAGCCTGATGTTGTTATTCTGATTGATTATCCTGGCTTTAACCTGAAAATCGCAGAATTTGCACATAATGAGGGTTTTCGTGTCTTTTATTATATCTCGCCAAAGATATGGGCATGGAACAAGAAAAGAGCACACAAGATCAAACGTTATATAGACCGTATGTTTGTTATTTTTCCTTTTGAAGTGGATTTTTACAAGAAGTATAATTATGATGTGGAATACCTTGGCAATCCTACAGTGGATGAAGTGTACGAATATTTGCAGGTACCATATAATGATGAAACATTTTTGCGAGGCCATGGACTAAATACACAAAAGCCTGTAATAGGCCTTCTACCTGGTAGCCGTAAGCAGGAGCTAAAGTATTTGTTGCCTGTAATGGTCAAAGTAGCAAAGAAATTTCCAGATTATCAATTCGTAGTAGCTGGTATGAGCATCTTGCCCCCAGAGCTCTACGATGTAGCCAAAGACTTGACAATCATCTGGGACAATTCATACGATGTGCTTAGAATTTCGTATGCTGCCCTGGTTACTTCGGGTACTGCTACGCTTGAGACTGCGCTCTTCGGTGTGCCACAGGTGGTGATGTACAAGACAGGATGGTTACAATATCTGATTGGCAGGCTGGTGGTGAGTGTTAAATTTTTCTCATTGCTAAACATTATCCTCGGCCGTGAAGCTGTCAAAGAGCTGTTGCAACACTCAATGGTCAGACGGGCAACGAAGGAGCTAAGGAGGATACTTGATGACTATAAGTATTACAGGCGTATTCAAGCAGATTACAAAGAAATGGCAGACATACTTGGACCTGCAGGCTCGGCTGAGCGTACTGCAAGGAGAATTTTTGAACTACTCTCCAGGTGAAAATTTGTTTCTCTCTGTCAGTTTTTTAAGTCTAAAGATTTTTTTGTTTAAATTTAGATGCTCACCTGCCTGGCCTGTGTGAAGAAAACGCCAACATCACCTAATCCGTAACTTCTCAAATTTTAGACAGTAGGTCGTTGCAGACGTCAATAATGCAACGCTAACTGCAAAACAAAATAGTAGAGTGCACAATGAAGGCTGTGCCTTCATTGTTATATTTTTCGCTGGCTCAAGCCGGCTATTATACTGGCATTGAGGCAGAACCTCAATGCCACACAATTAAAGCCTGTTAAACTGTACATAATAAATTCTTTGAGAGCAGGTCTTTATTTTTAGTACAAATGCTATTGTAT